>NZ_JBHVKW010000098.1:0-32641 GCF_042797905.1 Amycolatopsis sp. NPDC057786 | reverse complement strand
GGTGAAGGCCTCCTTGAGGGACTCTGGGTCTGCCAAGGAGGCCTTCACGGACTCGCGCGTCTTCTAACGCAGCGTCGAGGTACGCCAGGTCTCCGGAGTTCGAGGCGACCAGGCGGAGCGGGCCGGCACGGCGGGCGGGGGCGCGGCGGAGGCCAACGCGGTGACGACGGCGACGAGCGCCGCCAGTTCGGCGTCTTCCGGGTCCCCGCGCAGGACCCGGAAGGCGGGCGCACTGTCCATTTCGGACGGTGACATGGTTCCCCCGTTCAGATCGGGTGGTTGCCGTGCTTGCGCTGGGGCGCCGCCTTTCGCTTGTCCTGCAGCATGTCCAGCGCCCTGGCGACGGCGGACCGGGTGTCCGCGGGGTCGATGATGTCGTCGACCAGCCCGCGTTCGGCCGAGTACTGCGGGTTCATGAACTCTTCGGTGTATTCGGCGACCAGGTGCGCGCGCAACGCGTCCGGATCGGCCGCGGCGGCGAGATCCTTGCGGAACAGCACGTTGACCGCGCCCTCGGCGCCCATCACGGCGATCTGGTTGGTCGGCCACGCCAGCGACAGATCGGTCCCGATCGACCGCGAGTCCATCACGATGTACGCGCCGCCGTACGCCTTGCGCAGGATGACCTGGACGCGCGGCACGGTCGCCTCGCAGTAGGCGTGCAGCAGCTGGGCCCCGTGCCGGATGATCCCCGAATGCTCCTGCTCCACACCCGGCAGGAAGCCGGGAACGTCCACGAGCGTCACCAGCGGGATGCTGAAGGCGTCGCAGAACCGCACGAACCGCGCGGCCTTCTGCGAAGCGGGGCCGTCGAGCACGCCGGCGAACACCACCGGCTGGTTGCCGACCAGGCCGACCACGCGCCCGTCGATCCGCGCGAGCGCGCACAGCACGTTCCGCGCCCATCGCTCGTGCAGTTCGAAGAATTCGCCGTCATCGGCCAACTCCGCGAACACGTCGCGCATGTCGTACGGCTTGTTCGGCTCCACCGGGACGAGCTCGGCGAACCTGGGCCTCCGGTCCTTGCCCGCGTCCCGTGCCGGCTCGCGGGGCGCGGGCTCCAGGTAGTTCGACGGCAGCAGCGAGACCAGGTAACGGACGTCGGCGAGGCAGCTCTCCTCGTCGTCGTGCACCACGGTCGCCACGCCGGACGACGCGCCGTGCACGTCCGCGCCCCCCAGTTCGTCATGGCTGACCCGTTCCCCGGTCACGGTCTCGACGACGTCCGGCCCGGTCAGGTACATGCGGGCGGTGTCGCGCACCATGAAGACGAAATCCGCGAGCGCGGGCGAATACGCCGCCCCGCCCGCGCACGGCCCCAGCACCACGCTGATCTGCGGGATGACGCCGGACGCCTCGACCTGACGACGGAAGATCCCGCCGTAGCCGTTGAGCGCCATGACGCCTTCCTGGATCCGCGCTCCCCCGCTGTCGTTGAGCCCGATGAGCGGCGAGCCGGTGGCGATCGCGAGATCCATCACCTTGTGGATCTTCGCCGCGTGCGCCTCGCCGAGCGAACCACCGAAAACGGTGAAGTCCTGCGCGTAGACGAATACACGCCGTCCGTCGATGGTGCCCGAGCCGGCGATCACCCCGTCGGTGTACGGCCGGTTCTCCGCCAGCCCGAGCCCGCTCGCCTGATGACGCCGATACAGCTCGACCTCGGTGAAGGAATCGGGGTCCAGCAACAGATCCAGCCGTTCCCGCGCGGTGTGCTTCCCGAGTGAATGCTGCCGCCGGACGCCGTCGAGCCGCCCCTCGACGACATGCTCACGCAGCTCGTCGCGCTGGGCGCGCAGCAACGGCATCGTCGGCTGCGGTGGGTGAACCGGTTCGGCGCCGCGGGCGAGGGGGATCACCTGCCCGTCGCCCGCCCTCGGGATCCGGGAGCGCCGCAGCCGGTCTTCCGGCAGCGGCACCACCTCGGAATCCTCCGTGCGCTGAGCGCCCGGATCACCCTGCAGGCTCACGCCGCCTCCCGCATACGGGCGTCACGCTCGAGTTCGTCGAGTTCGATCTCGCGCACGATGTCGCGCCAGCACACCCCCCGTCCGAGCCGGGGCATCGTGGTCACCACCGGCGGCCGCTCGGGCGTACGCGCCGGGGCGGGCGTCTCGTCCGATCGGGCGGCGGTGGCGGATTCGTTGATGGTCATGACATTCCCTCCTGTCAGGCCGATGCCCGGATCCGGCCGTCGATCTGGTGGTAGCCGCCGCCGTAGAAGACCAGCGAATCCTGCGCGGTGCCGCGGCTGGAGCCGACCACCTTGCCGAGGAAGATCGAGTGGTCACCGCCTTCGTAGACCTCGGCCAGCTCGCATTCCAGCCACGCCAGCGCACCGTCGAGCAGCGGGGCGCCGGTCTGCGGACCGGCCGTCCAGTCCACCGAATCGAACTGGGCGAGCCCGGCCGGGCGGCGCCAGTCGGCGAAGTACTTCGCCAGTTCCTGCTGGTCCGACGCCAGCACCGTGACCGCGTACGAACCCGCCGTCACGATCGCCTCGTGCATCCGGGCCGCGCGGGAAACGCAGCACAGCACCATCGGCGGCTCCAGCGACACGGAGGTCACGGCGTTGGCGGTCATCCCGTGTGCCCGTTCGCCCCCGGCGGTCAGCACGGTGACCCCGGTGGCGAACTGGCCCATCACCTCCCGCAGCCCGGCCTGCGCGGACAACCGGCGACGGGCGATGGGCGACGGCAGACGTTTCAGCACGGGCCGCGAAGGCTCGTCCGGCGTGCCCACTTCATTCCCCCTTGCCGTCGACCGCGTACGGGGCCAGTGCCTCGCGCAGCTGCTCGGGCACCCGGCTGGGCACCGTGGCCGTGTTCGGGCCGCGCATGCACGCGATCCGCTGCCTTCCGCGGGCCACCAGCCGCTCGCCCTCCTCGGTGAGGTGGACGTAGTCGAAGGTGAACTGGACCTGGGTCTGGGTCAGCTCTTCCAGCCGCAGCCGGATGGACAGCTCGTCGAACGCGGTGATCTCCGCGTAGAACTCGCAATCCACCTTGAGTGTGAAGAGCTTGAGGTCGGCGCGGACCTCTTCGAGCACCGCGGGCGCCTTCTCCTTCAGGAACATTTCGCGGCACCGGCCCTGCCAGCGCACGTAGTTCACGTAGTAGACGTTGCCCACCAGGTTGGTCTCTTCGAACCCGACGGTATGCAGGATCTCGTAGTAGTCGGCCATGTCAGTTCTCCTCTCCCTGGAGCACCGCGAAGACGACGGGATCGGTCCGGTCGTTGACGGTCGTCACCCAGGTGGCGATGCGGGCGGCACCGTGGGAAAGCACCGCCCAGCCGTCCGGGTCGACCCGGTGCACGGTGAGCGCCTGCGTCATGTCCCCGGTCTTGCGCACGCATTCCAGCGCGCTCCAGACCCTGGTGTACGCGACCGAAAGCGGCTCGCGGGCGTCCGCGGCGAGCAGTTCGCCCACCGACAGCAGATCCTCACCGAGCAGCCCGGCCCAGTCTTCGGGCGTCCGCTCGATCGCGGTTTCGACGTCGCACGCGACCCGTCCGCTGCCCGCGATCGCCAGGGTGAGATCGGCGCTGTGCGAAGCGCTCACCTCGACCCCGTCGGCCTCCGGTTTCCCGTCCGGGCGGTAGCGGATCTCGAGCGGGGCGTCGACGGCGCGGCCGGCGGCCAGTGCCGTCTGCGCCCGCCGTTCCGGCGTGGTCTCCACGGAGACGCCCACCGGGTCCGGTTCGACGACGATCGCGCGGGACGAGCCGAGCAGCCGTTCGACGGAACGCTCCAAATAGGACCCGAGCATCGACGGGACCCAAGGTCCTTCGCCGTCACGCTTGCGCACCGCGCGCAGCTTCAGCCCTTCCCACCGCTCGACCAGCTTCCCGTCGGGATTGCGGACGTCGAGGTCGTAGAGGTAGCTGTCGCCGTCCTGCGAACGCTCGCGGGCGTCGAGGAGCACGTACTCCGGGTCCTGCTCGCCGGGTTCGGCGAGGTACAGCCGCTCGATCCCTTGCGGCAGCAAGGTCGCGTCCGGGACACAGCACTGGATCGCGTGCATCATCGCGTCGCGGGTGCCCGGGTCGGCCAGCAGCTTCTCCTGCGGGAGGAACGGCGCGAACCAGTCGACCTCGGCGCCGGTCGCGATCTCCGCGACCGCGTGCCGCGCGCTGGCCCGCCGGTATCCGGTGACCCGCTGGAATCGCTTGCCCTGGAACAGGACCGTGCCGTACAGCTCGGTCGTCGGGTCGACCGGGACGGGCGGCAGCGCGACGTCGCGGACGACGGTCTCGCCGAGCGGATCCGGCCGGGAGAACCGCAGCCTGGCGCGGAAGTGGTCGGCGCTGAACCCGGTCTCCCCGCTGCGCAGCACCACGTCCACCGTTTCGGCGTCCCTGGCCAGCGCGGCGAGCCGGATCGTGGTCGACCCGCCCGGCGAGACGATGATCGGGCGCAGGAACTCGACGTCGGAGAACACCGGCGCCGGCAGGGTTTCCGCGCCGAGGGCGGCCTTGGCGACCTGGGTCATCGCCTCCATGCCGATCACCGCCGGGAACAGCAGCTGACCGTCGAGCAGGTGGTCGGCCAGATACGGGTCGCTGCCCGCGGACAGGTCGGCCTCGGTGATCAGCTCGACACCCGGGTAGTGCACGACGGCCCGGTCGACGAAGCGGGTCAGCGGCAGTTCGCGCTTCTCCACCGGCAGGGTGGCCAGCCCCGCGGTCCGGCCGCAGACGACCAGTACCGACGGGGCGGCCGGGTCGCCGACGACCTGGCGGAGGATCTCGATGCCCTCCTCGGTCGGGATGGGGGTGATGCCGTCGCGCATCAGTGCGCTGACGACGCCGAGCTTCTCGCCCATGCCCGTCCCGGACCAGACCGACCATTCGAGGGCGATCGCCCTGGCCTGGGGGTGTTCCTGGCCGAAACGCACGGTCAGTTCGGTCATCCAGTCGTTGGCCGTGGCGTAGTGCGCCTCACCGCGCAGGCCCGCCCGTCCGATGATGCTGCCGAAGGTCACCAGCAGCTTGATCTTGTCCTGGTCGACGGCGTCGAGGACGGCGTTGAGGCCGCCGATCTTCGGGGCCAGCGTCTTGCGGAAGCTCTCCTCGGTCAAGGAGAACAGCGCGGCGGGCTCGTTGCGGCCCGCGCCGTGCAGCACCGCGGTGACCGGGCCGTACTCGGCCTGCACCCGGCCGATCGCGTCGGCCACCTGACGGGCGTCGGTGACGTCGGCGCGTTCGTAGCGGTAGGTGATACCCGCCGCCGCCATGCGGCCGAGGTTCTCCGACAGTTCGGCGTCGTCGGCCGGGTCGCTCCGGCCGAGCAGCGCCAGTTTCGCGCCGGAGTCCTTGGCCAGCGCCAACGCGCTCTCGGCGGTGATGCCCTTGCCGCCACCCGTGACGAGCAGGACGTCTTCGGTCCCCAGCGGGGTCCCTTCGGCCTCGGAGGGGGCCAGGGCGGCGAGCTTCGGCACCGTGCGGATCCCGGCGGCGTCGTAGCGGACCTCGCTGAAGTCGGTGGTCGCCGCGACCTCGGCGACCACAGTGGACACCGCGGCTTCGACGGCCTCGGGGTCGATCGGGTCGACGTCGGCGAGATCGACGATCGTGGTGCGGGCCGACGGGTCCTCCAGCCGCAGCGTCTTCGCCAGACCGGAGGCGCCGAGACCGTGCTGCACCACGACGAAACGCGTGCCGTTCGGCGCGGCCAGCACCGCGCGGCCCGCTTCGAGGAACAGGCCGACGTCGCCGGCGTCGCTGTCCGCGTTCAGGCAGAGCAGGACACCGTCGCCGACGCCCGAGGTGGCCAGTGCCGCGCGCAGCGGCTCCGCCAGCGGATGCCCGTCCGGGGCGTACGACGACCATTCGGCCGCGGAGAGACCCGGCGTGAGATCGGGCGACGGCTTCGGCGCGACCACGTATTCGACCCCGAACGGCCGGACCCATGGTCCGACGCCGGCGACCTCGGCCTGGTTGCTCTCGGCGGGTTTCGCGGTCTGGGCGAGTTCGTCGATCATCTCGGCGAGTTCGCCGAGACAGACGGTCGCGAAGTTCGGCATGCCCTCCAGCGCCGGGCGGCCGAGCGCACGGGTCACGTCGTTGACGAGCTGGCCGACCGTGATCGACGAAAGGTGCAGGTCGTCGAGCGGATGCGTGTCGGCGGTGACCGCTTCGAGCGGCAGTTCGACCCGCTCGGACGCGAGTTTGCGCAGCAACTCCAGGGTGCTGCTGCCACCGCTTTCCGAAGCCGTCCCCGCCGAGGCCTCGGCAGGCTCGGCCGGGTCGGCGACCCGGTCACGGGTCAGGTCGGCACCGATGGACGGCGCGGCCTCACACGGACTGGCGAGGAACGAGAACTTCCCGTCCACCGGCAGGGTCCGCACGATCCGGCCGTCGAACAGCGCCGAGGTGTCCAGCGGGGCACCGAACGCGAACGCGGCGCCCGCGACCTTCAGCAGCGCGGCCAGTTTCGGGCTGTCGGTGTCGATCGCGAGCACCGGCTTGCCGGGCGCGATCTCGCCGAACAGACCGGTGAGCACGTGACCGGGGCCGACCTCGATCACCAGGTCGCTGCGCTCGGCGACCTTCGCGGCCGCCTCGCGGAAGCGGACCGGCAGGACCACCTGGTCCCGCAACAGATCGCGCAGGTCCTCGGCGGCGTGCAGGACGTCACCGGTCACCGTCGAGACGACGGGCCGGTCGAGCCTGGCGAAGTCGAACGCGGCGAGTTCCTCGGTCATCGCCTCGGCGGCCGGGACGACCGCCGGCGAGTGGAACGCGTGCGAGACGTTGATGCGGGTGGCGGTGACGCCCTCCGCGCGGGCACGGGCGACCACCCGGTCGATCGCCTCCGCCGGTCCGGAAAGGACGGTCTGCTCGGGCGCGTTGTAGCCCGCGATGACGACGTCCTCGCCCTCGGCGAACCGCTCGGCGACCCCCGGCCCGGCGGCGATCCCCGCCATGGCACCGTTCCCGTCGCTCGCGGTCGCCATCACCTTGCCGCGGATCTTGGCCAGCTTGAGGACTTCGCGTTCGGTGAGCGCGCCACCCCAGTGCAGGGCGGTGAGTTCGCCGAGGCTGTGGCCGGCGACCGTCCGCGCCTCGATGCCGAGGCTCTTCAGGACGCGGAGCCCGGCGAGCGAACCGGTGACGATCCGCGGTTGCGCGACCTCGGTGGCGACCTGGTCGGCGCCGGTCGAAAGGCCCGCCGCGCGGTAGATGTCGTCGGCGCCGGCGAAGCGTTTGCGCAGCGCGCCGACCGTACCGCGCCCGGAACCCTGACCGGGGAACAGGAAACCGATCTTCGGGTCGGTGGCACGGGAGCCCGCGAAGATGCCGTCGCCGGTGGAGAAGACCTCCGGCTCCCCCTCGCCGAGGAGGTCGAGCAGCTTGGCCAGCTTGCGCTCGGCGTCCTCGGGATTGGTCGCGACGATCGCCGCGCGGACCGGTTTCCCGGACAGTTCCGCGGAAAGCGTGGCCGCGAGGTCCCCGAGCTCCGCCAGCGAAAGCTTCGGCACGACTTCCAGCAGACCGGTCAGCCTGCCGCGCAGCGACGCGGCGTCGTCGGCGTCGAGGAGCAGCAGTTCGCTGTCCTGCCGCCCGGCGACCAGCGAACGGGTCCGCTCGTCGAGCTCCTTGCGCCGGGCCGCGCCCGGCGCCTCGGTGACGGTGACGTGGGAGTTGATCCCGCCGAAGCCCATCGCCGAGACCCCCGCGCGGACCGGGTGGTCCGCGGGCCACAGCCCGGCCTCGGTCGGGACGTACATCCGCGCGGAGTCGCCGACGAGCGACTCGTGCGGCTCGAAGTGGCCGGTCGCGGGCGGGATGACCTGGTGGTACACCGCCAGCGTCGCCTTGATCAGCCCGGCGACACCCGCCGCGGCCTTGGTGTGGCCGATATTGCCCTTGATCGTGCTCAGCGCGGCGCGGTCGGCGAGCGGGTCGGCGTCGCGGCGGGCGGTGGAGAGCGCCTCGATCTCGGTGGCGTCGCCCAGCGCGGTCCCGGTGCCGTGGCCCTCGAAGTAGGAAACGGTCTCGACGCCGTAACCCGCCTTGTCGTAGGCCCTCTTCAGCGCGAGACGGTGACCCGACGCCTCGGGACGGGTGATGCCGCCCTTGCCGTCGGAGGAGACGCCCCAGCCGCCGATGCTGGCGTAGATCCGCTTGCCCTGCGCGATCGCGTCCTCTTCGCGCATCAGCACGAGCATGCCGGAACCCTCACCGGGCCAGAACCCGTTGGAGTCGGCGTCGTAGACCTTCATCTCCCGCTTGGCGAGCGCGCCGGTCTTGGCGAAACCGATCACCTCGAACGGGTCGATCGACAAGTCGACACCGCCCGCGATGGCGACGTCGAGGTCACCCTCGGAAAGCGCGTTCGCCGCCGTGACCACGGAAAGCAGCGACGACGAGCAGGCGCCGTCCACGGTGAACCCGCCGCCACCGAAGTCGAAGAAGTTGCAGACGCGGCCGGCGATCGTGTTCGCCAGCCCGCCCGCGAGCGTGTCCTCGTCGATCGCGGGGAACGGGGCCTTGTACTGCGCCTCGAGGTCGTGGAGGAAGGCGGCGGTGTCGCTCTCGGCCCAGCCGCGCTCGGCGAGCGCCGCCGCGACCGTGCGGCGCACGTACGGCCACCGCAGCCGCATGATGTTGGCACGCGAGAACTCGCCGGTCAGGCTGTTGCCGATGACCACGCCGGTGGCGGACCGCGGCAGCCCCTCGCCCTCGGGGAACCCCGCGTCCGCCAGTGCCTGCGCGGCGACGTCGAGCGCCAGCCAATGCGTGGTGTCGGTCGAGCGGAACGTGCTGCCCGCGACCTTGTACTTGATCCGGTCGAACTCCCAGTCGCGGAGGACCGCGGCCTTCTGGGCGTAGAAACGGTCCTGCGCCTTCGGGTCGGGCGAGTAGTAGTCCTCGCGGTTCATCCGCTCGTCGGGCAGTCTCCGGAACGCCCTGCGGCCGGCGAGGACGTTCTCCCACAGTTCTTCCGGGGAACCGGCGTCCGGGTATCGGAGACCGATACCGACAATCGAAATCCGCTCAACGCTCATGCCACCGCACTCCCCTAGCTCTCAAGACTCAAGTCACGGAATCCGGTCCCGGCGCCGGGCTCTGTCCCCAGAACCGCGGCCGCCGTCCGTTCGCGCAGTCCGGTCAAGCATGAACCGGCGGTGGGCGCGAAGTCTTCTCTCTGGTTGTTGACCAGGACGCGCCGGTATTTGCGATTGCCCGACGTCGATCCCATGACGTTGCGAAAGCCACTTTCGCAACGTTGAACGTTGGGAAAGTGGCTTTCGCAACACGACACCGACCGCGCAGCCTCACCGACCCCGAAGCGGCGCAACCGAAACAGCCCGAGAGGCGGCCGCGAAACTCGCCCACCCCACCAGCTCGACCAGCTCTCGATCAGCCAGCCCCGCGGCCGCGACCAGAGCATCGTCGACCTGAAAAGGCGCTTTGGCCGCCACCAAAGCCAACCGGACCCCTGGATCGTCGAACGCATCGACCCAGGATCGGCTCAGCCCAGGCGGCGATCCGTCCCATGTGGACAGTTCTCGCTCCACGACCTCCCGAACGGCCGGAGACACCGGCAGCGCGCCGAACACCGACGAAGCACGGGAGAACGCGTCGACGAGCAACGGATTGCCCGCGGCCCAGCCGAAATCCCCCGAGCCCGGAGGGAGCAACCCCAACGACTCCCCCGGCGAAGCTCCCTCCACCGGACGAAGTAACCGCCCCAGCACCGCCTTGGCCTTGGAACGCGCCGAATCCGGCACGGACGAAGGCAGCGGCGACGGCCCCAGGAACACGCTCACCACCCGGTTCAGGTAGTGGAACGCGAACGCGACCGCGGTCAGCTCCGCACGGGCGCTCGACGGCAAGGTCCCCGCACGCGGGTCCACCACGGGCCGCCCCGAGACGATCGCCGATGCCGCCGAAGAGCGCCCGAGCGAGTCCAGCGCCATCCCGTGGACCTCGACACAGTACGGACACGAGTTCTCTCGCGACACCAGTGTCGCGACGACCTCCCGGTCCGCCCGGCTCGTCTCTCCCTTCGCCACCAGCGATTCCCGCAGCATCACCCAGCTCGCCGCGAGCACCGCCGGTGACGGCGAATGCAGCGCCACCGGCGGGGCAAGCATGCCGAAGTCGCGTTCCAGCTGCCCGTAGACGTCACGCACTAGCCCGGTCGCCCGGCCGAAGGGCACCGGCCGGACGTACCGGACTTCGTTCACCGCACGCCGCAGCGCGAGCTTCACCAGCGGAGGCGCCATGATCAGGTCCCGGCCACCAGCGACAGCTTGCTCACCGCGCGCCGCCCGGTGATGGAGCCGTCCGGGGCGGGAGCGCCGTAGGTGACGTCGACACCGCGTGCCTGCAGCGCCCGCACGATACCCGGCACCGAACGCTCGGCCAGCGCCGCGATCGTCATCGCCGGGTTCACCGTCAGCGCGCCCGGCACGGAGGCGCTGTCGGTCACGAAGATCCCGGGGTGGTCGCGGAGTTCGTGGTTCGGGTGCAGCGCCGAGGTCTTCGGGTCGTCCCCGATCCGGCACGACGCCAGCGGGTGCACGGTATACGCGCCGACGACGTCGTTGGTCCACGGCGACACCTTCGCCAGGCCGTCCTTCTCGAGGATCTCCTTGCACTCCGCGTCGGCCAGCGCCCAGCCGTGCCGGGTGTTCGGCGTCGGGTCGTACTTCAGCGGACCGCGGCCGAGCATCTGCTGCGAGATACGGTAGGCGTTGCCGGTGGGCGGCGGCGTGCCGAAGACACCCTCGTTGTCGTCCTCGGTCATCAGGAAGATGGTCAGCCAGGAGGCCCACTTCTTGAGGATCTCCTTCTTCTGCGCCCCGAACCAGCGCGGTTCGTCGCCGTCGGGCACCTGCGCCAGGATCGTGCCGAGTCCCGGCGGGAAGTACAGCTGCTCCAGCGAGTAGCGCTCGTACTCCGGCAGCGAACCGTCGAGCTTGTCCCAGTTCGCCACGGTCGGGCCCTTGCCGATGTGGTTGGCCTCGTAGACCTTCCCGTCCTCACGGGACAGTCCGAGCACCTCGCGGACCCGCTCCTCGTTGATGATCGCGGTGTTGAGCCGCTCACCGTTGCCCGAGAAGTACCGGCCGACGCCGTGCGGCATGGTGCCGAGCGCCGCCTCCGAACGCTGCAGGATCACCGGCGTCGCGCCGGCGCCCGCGGCGATGATCACGATCTTCGCGTCGATCGTCCCGCTGCCGGACTGGAGGCGGTAGTCCTCGTCGTCGACGATGTTGAAGTGCACGCGATAGTCGCCGCCGTCGATCCGCTCGATCCGCTGGACCTCGTGCAACGGCCGGATCTTCGCGCCGTGCGCGAGCGCGGCGGGCAGGTAGTTGGTCAGCAGCGAGCGTTTCGCGTCGAACCGGCAGCCCGCCATCATGAAGTTGCAGTTCACGCACCGGTCGTTGTCCACCGCGACCGGCGCCGGGTTGGCGGTCCGGCCGGAGTGGTCGCAGAACGCCGCCCACAGCCCGCCCGCGTACGAGACGTCGTTCCAGTCCTGTTTGGACACCGGAAGCGATTCCGAAACCCGGTCGTACCAAGGCTCCAGCGAATCCCGCGTGATCGCCGAAGGCCACATGCGACGACCGATGCTGCCGTGGCGCTCGAACACGAACTTCGGCGCGCGCGGCATCGCGGCGAAGTACACCACGCTGCCGCCCCCGACGCAGTTCCCGCCGAGCACGCTCATCCCGTCGCCGACGACGAAGTCGAAGGCACGGGTGTAGGACGAGCCGAGCAGATAGTCGTGCTCGAAATCCTTCGTCTCCAGCCACGGCCCGCGTTCCAGCACGGTGACCTTCGCCCCGCCCGCGGCCAGGTGGTAGGCGGGAATGGAGCCACCGAACCCGCTGCCGACGATGACGACGTCGGTCTTGTCGTAGGCGTTCATGCCGGGCTCCCGGAAGGTGTCGTGTCAGGGTGGAGCCGCGCCAGCTCGCGGCGATAGGAGAACTTCGGGAACCGCCACAGCCCGTCTTCGTCCGGCGCGGTGTACCCCATCGCCAGCAGACCGGGGTGCCCCTCGGCGATGGCTTCGGCGGTGTGCTTGTGCGCGGCGCTGTCGAAGGACATGTTGCAGAACAACGCGAGGCTCACCCAGCCGTCCTTCTCCGGATGCCCTGGCGCGGTCAGCGATCGCACGAGCGCGGTCCGGTGCTCGAAGGACAGCGCGACGAACGCCGGCAGCGACCCGTCGAGGGTGAGGTCGTGCTCCTTGGCGTAGCCCTTCGCGTGTTCGTTGAGGGACTGCGCCAGATACGGCAGCCCGACGGTCACCCCGGTCGCGTCGGTGTGCAGCAGTTCGAGCGCGCCCGCGGCGACCGCGCCCGGCCCCTCCGCCGCGCCGGCGATCGCGTGGTCGCCGGGGAACCGCTTCTCCCCCGGCAGGATCGTGTCCGCGTAGGCCTCCAAAGTGGACACCTTGACCTGTTCGTCCGAATCCACGGAACCTACCTCCTGTTCCTGGTGTGCACGGTCATCGGCAGCCCGCCCCGCACCCGGAGCGACAGCATCGCCTCGGGCACCACTTCGTAGCCGGGGAGCTTCCTGAGTTCGAGGTCGCGCAGGACCATCGTCAACACGAAGACGGCCTCCATCACGCCGAGGCTGTTGCCGATGCAGAACCGCGGCCCGGCGCCGAACGGGATGTAGGCGTAGCGGGGCCGTCCGCTCGGCCGGTCCGGATCGAACCGGTCCGGGTCGAACTTCTCGGGCTCCGGCCAGAACTCCGGATGCCGGTGCAGCGTGTAGGGCACGACGACGACGTCGGATCCGGCGGGGACGTGATAGCCGCCGATCTCGTCGTCGGCCTGCGCCACCCGCGGCAGCAGCCATACCGGCGGATACAGCCGCATGACCTCTTCGACCACCCTCGCCGTGTACGGCAACCGGTGCAGGTCGTCGTGCGTCGGCAGCTGGTCGCCCAGTACCGCGTCGGCCTCCGCGCGCAGCTTCGCCGCGATCTCCGGATGCTCGTCGAGCAGGTGGAACGCCCAGCCCAGCGTGCTCGCCGTCGTCTCGTGCCCGGCCAGCAGCAGGGTGATCAGCTCGTCCCGCATCTGCTCGCGGGTCCCGTCGGTCGCGATGAGGCGCGAGAGCACGTCCTCGCCGTTCTCGACCGGGTTGGCCAGCCGCTGTTCGACGAGTTCGTCGGCGATACGGCGGAGGTCGGCCCGCGATTCCCGGAACCGCAGTTGTTTCTTCAGCGGGGCCCACTGCGGGACCATGCTCAGCGTCACCGCTTCGAACATCGCCTGGTCCTGCACGGCTTCGAACGAATGCCCCAGCGAGGTGAAGCCGCCGAGGTCCGCGTCGAGCAGCGTCTTGCCGAGCACACCGAGGGTCAGCCCGGTCATCTCGTGCAGGATCTCCACCGGTCCTTCGGTGTCCCGCAGGTGTTTCACGAGCCCTTCGACCTCGTTCGCGACGACCGAGGCCTGCCGCGCGATCCGCTTGGGCTGGAACACCGGCTGGATGGTCCGGCGCTGCTTCTTCCAGACGTCGCCGTCACTGGTGAGCAGCCCGTCGCCGAGCGCCCGCCTCGCCTCCTGGAGGCCGATTCCCTTGTGGTAGTTGGCCGCGTTGTCCGCGAGCACGTGTTTCGCCAGATCGGGGTGGTTCACCAGGTACATCGTCTTGGGACCGATCGCGATCCGGACGACGTCCCCGTGCGCCTCCGCCGAGTCCGACATGAGCGCCAGCCGGTCGGTGAAGAGCTTCTTCAGCAGACCGAAGGTCGCCCGGCGCGGCGGGCCGGGCGGCGCGAGACGCGCCGCCCGGCTGGTTTCCGCACCGTGGGTCATGCCGCCACGGCCCCGGTTTCCGTCTCCGGCTTGTCGGCCGGCTTGGGCAGGGAAGTGACTTCGGCCGACTTCGCCTGCTCGGCCTCCCACTTTTCGGTGGCCTTCTTGGAGAAGTGCAGGCCCCAAAGGAACCCGCCGCGGATGAGGCAGACCAGCGCGGTGGCGAGGAACAGGCCGTAGGCCACGTGCACGACCATGAAGAACCCGTACGCCAGCGCCACGCCCGAACCGAACAGGATCTGGGACGCGGGTTTCGACGGGGTCGTGCCAGGGTCGGTGACCATGTAGTTCGTGTAGAGCACGAACGCCACCCCGGTCATCATCCCGAGCGCGCCGGGGATGGCGGTGTCGAACATCCACCCACGGATGATCGCCTGGAGCGCGAAGGTGATCAGCCAGGCGCCGATCAGCCACATCCGCTGCGTCAGCATCGCGTTGAGGACGGTGCCCGAGACGATGATGATGCCGACGATCAGCCAGCCGACCCACGAATCGACCTGCTCGGTGAAGTGGTAGGGCGGCGCGATACTCGCCCAGGGGAACACCAGCAGGATGATCGTGATGCCGAAGTTCGACGGGTTCATGTAGTGCCGCAAGCGGCCGCGCACCGGGGCCTGCAGTACCCACTTGGCGCCGACGGCGACCACCACACCGAACATCATGACCAGCACCTGGTCGTTGACGTAGGTGAGCATGTTCAGCGCGAGACCGGTGATATGCGCCGGGAAGAGGAACTCCACGAGCCCCTTGAAACCGTTGCCCCGGAAGCGGACGCCACGGCCCTGTGTCCTGGCGCCGATGATCTCCAGCAGGATTTCCGTGGCGTAGGCCGTGGCCAGCGCGATGAACGGATAGGTGTAGGGCTGCTCGAAACCGAGCACGGTGTAGCCGATGATGTTGAAGATCGTGATCGAGATCGCGAACCGGCGAAGGGCCGTGATCGTCTTGTTGCTCTTCGGTGCCGTGAGTGTCTGCTCAGCCATGACGGTCATTTCTCCTTAGCCTGAGCGCCGAGCTGGAAGGTGTGGCTGCCCGGGGTCAGCTGGACTTCCTGCGTGCGGATCTGCCCGGTCAGGTCGCGCCACTGCAGGCAGACCTTCACCGGCCCGGTGACCTTGCCGAGTCCGATCTGGATCTCGTGGCTGCGTTTGCCGGAGTGGCCGCTGCCGCCGTCGACCCGGTCCATGTACTTCTTGCCGTCGGGGGTGATGACGGTGACCTGCGCGCCGATCGCCGCGGTGCCGGCCGCCTTGAGCGGACCGTCCGCCGAAGCCTTGTCGTGCACCAGCTTCAGGTTCAGGTACGACCCGGAGTCGGGGCTGACGTTGCGGTAGAAGATCGGCTGCTCCCACTGGCGTGCCACGGCGAAGTCGAGCTTGCCGTCACCGTCGGCGTCGCCCGTGGCGATACCGCGCGTGGGCACCGGGACCGCGAGCCCGAGGCGCGGGGCGAGGTCGGTGTAGCGGCCGTCGGCGCTCTTGGCCCAGAAGTGCAGGGTGTGGTCGCCACCGACGTCGTCACCGGCCACCATGTTCGGCCAGAACGACGGGTGCTTCAGCAGTTCGTCGTTCGAGGTCGCCAGTTCCTGCAGCTGCGGCCAGCGGTTGACGTCACCCTTGACGAACCCGGTCGCCTGCGTGATCACCGATTCGCCGCTGTTGTTGTAGTCGGCGATCTTGACGTCCCAGCCCCAGCCGGACCACGCGGTGCCCGCCTGCGCGCTGCGATCGACCCACGGCGCCTCGCCGCCCTGCAGACGGCCGCGCAGATCCGCGGTGTCCTTGGCGGTGTTCATGAACTGGAAGTGGCTTTCCTCGATACCCCAGGACGTCGTGATGTTGCTGACGTACAGGTCGTAGAGACCGTCGTGGTCGAGGTCGGCGAAGTCGACGCCCATGCCCTTGAAGGAGTCGTTGCCGATCACCTTGGACTTCGGGTCGTTGGGCCCGCGGACGCCCTTCACCTCTGCGAACTCGATGTGACCGGGGCGGGACTTGTTGTACAGCAAGCGGTCGTGCCCGAAGTCGTTGCCGATGTAGAGCTCCGGCAGGTTGTCCCCGTCGACGTCGGTCGCGCTGGCCGCGAGCGACCAGCCGCCCTGGGCGTCGGCCGGGATGGCCTTGTCGTCGAGCGCGAACGTCGCGGTCGGCTTCGCGCCCTGGGTGGCGCCGGTGAACCGCAGGATGTACTTGCCGCCGGCGTTGTCCGCGTGCGACATCGACTTGTTCATCTCGACCCCGCCCGCGACGCGCTCGTCCAGCACCGCGCTGTCGGGGAAGTAGTTGCCGATGAAGATGTCCTGGTGGCCGTCGCCGTCGAAGTCACCGACCGACGCGGCGTTGGTGTTCCACAGCGGACCGTTGTACTCGCCGTTCTTGGCGTTGTTGCCCGGCACCAGTTCCACCGGCTCGTAGGCCTTCGGCTCCAGCTTCGTGGCGCCCGGCTTCGAGAGGAACAGGATCGGGGTGCGGCCCCAGTAGTAGGCCAGCAGGTCGACCCGGCCGTCCTCGTTGTAGTCCGCGGGCACGCAGCCCATGGGCGCGATGTACTTGCCCATCGGCAGCGGCGCCGCGTCGAGCGCGAACGGCGCGTAGCGGTCGCCGCCCTTGCCCGGCGTCGGGGTGATGACGACCTGGTCGCTGCGCGGATCGACGAAGCACAGGTCGTTCGCGAGCCGGTCTCCGTCGAGGTCGTTGACCGCGATCGCGGCGCCGACCGACGAGATCCAGGCGCGGATGTGCTCGTAGTCCTTGTTCACCGTCCGGATCGACTGGCTCTTCGCCGCTTCCGGCAAGGCGATCGTCAGTGGTTCGAACGCGTACTTCGAGGCCATCGTGTCGGCCTCGGCGGTCGAGACCGTGGGCAGCTGCGCCACCACGAACAGACCCGCCATCAGCAACAACGCCACGATGCCCGCAAGCTGCTTGCGGAGCCAGCCCAAGGTCGCGGTCATTTCCCTGCACCTCCAGAGTTGAGTACCTCGGTGGCGATGCGCTGTCGCCAGGTTTCGAATGCCGGGAGTTCGCCGTCGACCACGGTGGCCGGGCGCACCTCCTGGGTGATGGCCGCGGCCCGCTCGGCGGGCAGCCCGCAGATCGCCCGCGTGGCGACCTCGGTCTCGGGGATCAGCAGCCCGGCGCGGACGCGGGCTTCGGCGGCGAAAGCGCTGCCCTGGGCGAGATTCCCGCGGTACTCGCCGGCGAACTCGGCCAGCTTCAGCAGTTCGTCGGAAGTGACACCGCACGCGTAGGTCGAGGCGAGCCCGACACCGGCGTAGAGGTCTCCGTGGCGCCGCTCAGGGAAGCGCGCGATCGCGTCGGCGACCAGGTCGACGTCGGTACCGCAGATGAACCACAGCGCCCGTCCGATGCCCTGGTCGATCGCCCGCAGCGCATACCCGTCGTTGCCGGGCGGCCAGGAGAAGCCGGGGTCCTGGAACTGCCCGTCGATGTACTTCGCGGTCTTGAAGTACGCCTGGTGGAAGCCGTAGCCGTCGAGCACCAGCCAGCGCAGCAACGGATCGAAGTCCTCGGCGGAGGGCCAGCGGAAGCGCGGCAGCCGCGCCATCGCCCAGCCGACGCCGACGTAGATGATGTAGTCGTGCTTCTCACCGGGCCCGTCGAGGAAACCCTCGATATGACGGCGTCCGCCGCCCGGCAGTCCGTCCAGCATTCCGTAACCCATTCCCGCGCCTTCGTAGGCGAAGCCGCGGTATTTCACCGGAATACGTTCGAGCCATTCTTCCGCCTGCTCGAAGGAACGCGCTTCCACCGCGTGCGCGTAGCCGAGCAGGAATTTCTCACCGACGGTCTCCAGCAATTCCTGAGCGGCTGGGCTCTTCTTGTGGAAACCGCGCTTGTCCAGTGACGTCTCGGAGACGTCCGGCGTGATCATGCGGCGTCTGATCGTGCGCCAACCATTGCCCAACGCACTCTCCCCCTAACCGGGTGGATTCGAATTCTGGATCGCTTAAAGCGTCACATGCGTGGTGATGGCCCAGCTACTCCACGGTTGCGTCCGCGTTCTCCCGGTTTGCGAGGCCGGGAGAACGCGGGAACGATTTCGCTCAGGCCACCGCGCGCAGATACCCTGGCGCGGGCGCTGCCATCCGGTTCCCGGCCGACGTGGGGCCACCGGCGAGGGTGATCGCCATCGGCGCGTCGGTCGGCAGCGGGGCCCGCATCGGCATCCGCAGGTGGACCATGCCGTACGGGGTGATGTCGACACTGCTGGGCAGGGTGCCCATGGAGAACGAGGACGCCGCGGTCCCGGCGGCGTGCTCGGCCACCCCGATGACGGTCCACCGGCCCTCGGGGACGTTCTGGATCTCGATGTCCGCGGACAGGACGTTCGCCCTGCCACCGAAGGCGACCGGGCCGCACTGCGGGATCGACTCGGCGAACAGTCCGATGAGGACGGTCGCCGGACCGGCCCCGCGCGGGGTCTCGACCCGCACGCTGATCGTGCCGGTGCCGGTTCGCATCGTGGGGCTGCCCATTCCCGCGCTGTGCAACGCTTCCAGGGTCGGAAGCCGCTGAAAGTGCGGGGCCATCGCCACGAGCAGCTCGCCGACCTCGGGGTCGCGGTACTGGGTCGGGGTCATCCCGACCGCACGGGTGAAGCGGCTCGTGAACGTGCCGACGCTGCTGTAGCCGACGCTGCACACGATGTCCGACACTGTCAGCGATGTCGTCAGCAGCAGTCGTTTCGCTTCGAAGAGCCGGATCGCGGTCAGGTAGCGGCCGGGGGTGACGCCGGTCGCCTTCGCGAAGATCCGCGAGAAATGGAACGGGCTGACGAAGACTTCCTGTGCCAGATCGCTCAAGGTGATCGGGTCGAAATACCTCGCGTGCATCGCGGAGATGGCCTGCAGCACCGCAGGTTGCAAGGGGGACGCCGGCTCGGAGTGCCGACCGGGTTCGGTGACGCCTTCCTCGTTCGCCGCCGTGGCGACTGTTCGTAGCTGCATCAGACCAACCTCGGATTCGCTGTCGCTTTTCTCTGTACGCCAGCTAACGCGTCGTCGATTTCAGCGGGCTCGACATGCGATCGAGATGGGCCGTGGGGAGTTGTCCGAACGTGCGCTATCGGCGGGCGGTCGGGCCGGTGGCACGAACGGCTCCGGCACACCGTCGCGGGTGGCGTTTCGGGACCTGAGGGGTAAGCCAAAGGTGGCAGGTTGCGAAAGCCACTTTCGCAACGTCGAAGGTTGCTTTCGCAACGCCAGCGAGGAGGGGAGCACCCCACCCGACACCTTTGCCTTACCCCTCAAGGGCACCTCGACGTCAAACCGGGAAATCGAGCACGCATTCACCGACGCCGACCTCGGCGGGCCAGTCGAGTTTGAGGGCGCGGTCGACGCGGTCGCCGGCGTCCACCGGGACGGCGTGTGCGGCCAGTCCCATGGCGCGGGCGACGAGGTAGAGCGTCTGCTGCAAAGCGCCGACATGTGCCAGCGTCGTGGCGTACGCGCCACCTCCGAGCACGGACGCCATCCGCGGCATCCGCGCGGTGACGGTGATCAACGCCGAGGGGCGCCGGTGGTTGCCGCCGCCGATCATCGCGATGTCCAGCATCTCGTCGAGATCGGCCGCCTCGCCGTTCACCAGGGTGAGCCGGTGGTCGAGCGGATCGTAGTGGTAGATCCCGCGATCCAGCCCCGAACAACGGTTCACCGACACGTACAGCTCGAGTTCGTACAGGCAGGCGACGCTGAAGTACGGCCGCTGCGAAGCACTGTGCGCGGGTCCGTTCGGAAGGTGCGCGGGCCCGATCGACCGGATCCGCGCGCCGCGGAACAGGAACTCGCCGATCTGCTCGGCCGACAGCACGCTTTCGGTGAATTCCGGGCAGATGTGGTCGTTCTCCAGCAACGCCGTCAGCGTCGGATCGGTCTCGGCGCGGTCGGCGAGATCCGGCCGGAACAGCGAATAGCTCGGGCCTTCGCCGGTGGGGGCCTTGACGACCGGCGGATTCCCGAGACCGGCGAGGTCGGCAGGGCCGCCCGGCCGCCAGGTGCGGCTCGTGGTGTGGAACGACAGCTCGTCCGGGGACCACACGCCCAGTTCGGGATCGTCGTCCTCGGCGAACCTGCCGTTCTCCCCGGCGGCCTGGACGACGCCCGCGGCGACCAGATAGGACACGATCGCGCCGACCACACCGCGATCGATCCCGGTCGTGGTCGCGATCTCCCCGACCGACTTCGCCGTAGCGAGGGTCGCCGCGACGTGCACCGCCCACGGCTGGGACAGCACGACCCGGTAGCGCGCGGACGGCGACTCCAGCCCCATCCCGTCGGCGTCGGAACGCAGGGAACTGAAGCGGGACAACCGGATCGGGCGCGTGGCGGGGATCTCCACCGGCGCGAACACCGGCGCGAGCACGGCCGGGATCACCGACAGCAGCGGACCGCGGCCGTCGGCGAGACCGAGCGAGCGCACCACGGAACCGCCGAGTTCCTTGAGCACCTGCCGCAGCGCGTCGGCGCCCTCGGCGGTCCAGCTCAGTTCGCCTTCGAGATCGGGCTCCCGTTCGACGGGCTCCCACGAAGACGTCACGTTCGCCAGCGACACCGGCCCCAAAGCCATACGCCGCAACGATTCCAGCACCAGCGGTTCCGCGTCCGGGAATTCGTGCTCGCCCCAGCGCGTGACGACCACCAGTGAGCCGTCCTCACTGATTTCGACAAGGCTGTCGTCGGTGAGCGACCACAGGGGGATCGTTTCGGCCACACCGCCGGGGGGATCTGTCGTCAACTGTTGCTCCAGCTTGCTCTACAAGAACATGGGGAAGGGATTCAGCCGCTCGTAGGGAGTCGGCTCGGCGAGCCTGCCAAGGCGCACCGGCACGTCGAACAGCCGTCCGGGAGCGAAGCGGCTCCAGAACGGACGCAGCCCCGGAACGACCACCCGGACCACCGGGAGGTCGATGTCGGGTCTCGTCTGGTCCAGCACCAGCGTCTCCATTCCCAGTACGGAAAGCCTGCGTACCAAGCACTCCACGTCGTCACGGACGCCGGGACGCCGGACGAACTTGAAGTCCGCGGCCCGTTTCGCCGACCGGCCGGGAGCCGGCAGCAGATACGGCTGGTTCGCGACCGTGGCGTACCGGAGCCACCGCGCCGCGTCGGGATCGTCGAGTTCGACGTCGTTCGCGAGCACCGCCGGGAGCAGCTGGTTCAGCTCGCTGACCGCCCGCCGCAGCGCGGTCCTGGGATCCAGGTGGGCGCCGAAGCCCATCATGACGTTTTCGCGCGGCCCGACGATACTCCTGGAAAGCGCGACCATCACCGGAACACCGAGGTCCGCCGTCAGGTCGAGGACCCACAGTTCCCGGCCTGCCCGCGCGTACTGGCCGACCATCTCCTCGGCCCACGGGTCGTCGAACGACGCGATGTCCACGCCGGGAACGGGAAGCCGGTTGTACCACCACAGCGCGACGGCGTCGCGTTCGACGAGTTCGAGCAGTCCCTGCAGGATCGCGTCCTCGATGCTGCTCCCGGCCGCGCAACCGTTGGAGTCCGCGCGCAGCCCGCCGCGCCCGCACTCCCATGGCACCCCGAAGTAGAGGTACGCGGTCGGCATCAGCTTCCGGCGTTGCCGCGAAAGCGACCACAGCGGCGTCCAGTCGATGGCGGCTTCGGCGTCGAACCGCTCCGGGACGAACTGGAAGGCGGCGTGCGCGGCGTTCCACTCGGCGCGGCTCCGGTATTGGCGCTCGTCGAAGAGCATGCACGTGTTCGGGTGGACGGCGTCCTCGCCGAGCGCGCGGAAGGTGTCGCGGATCCGCAGCTCGTCGCCCTGGTAGTTCGCCGAGAACCGCTCGATCGCCTCGCACAGCGCGCCGACCTCGGCGTCGATCGGGCTCGCGCCCTTGCCACCGTTCTCCCCGCGCAGCCCGGCCTGCAACCCCGCCTCTCCGCGCACGCGGCGCGCGACGTTCCCCCCGGAGCGGTACGCGTTCATGAACGCCGGCGCCCGCGGGTCGCGGGCGATCTCCTTGACGATCCCGGTGACCGGGCTGACCAGGTGCCCGTAGCGGTCGAGCACCTCGACCGGGGTGAGCGTCCGGTGCCCGCCACCGCCCGACGTCGCCTTCTTGGCCTCCTGCAGCACCACCGGCTCGGCCGTCCGCGCGGCGACGATCCCTTCGTCACCGCATTCGGGACACTGGGGACGGCGCCGCAGTTCGTGCAGGCGCCCTTGCAGGTCGAGGGTGTCCAGGATCCACACGGCCTGCTGCCCCGGATAGCGGTGTCCCGCCAGCCATTTGGCCGCTTCGAGGGAGATCAGATGCGACGCGGCCGCGGTCAGCGGCGGCACGGCGGGCATCGGGAACGAGGCGGGGCCGTCGTGCCCGAGGACCTCCTGCACGCAGGCTTCGGCGTGCCGGTGTCCCCACAGCCGGTTGGTCAGGCAGTGCCAGCAGCCGGACCGGCCGGGCTGCATGATCGGGCCGATCCACACCTGCGAACCCGACGGCCTGGCCAGCAGCCAGGGCCGCCCGGTACGCCGGTGCTCGGCGTCGATCTCCGCCAGGCGCGGGTCGAGGTAGTCGTCGCACAGCACGATGGCCAGCTCGGACGCCGTGTCGACGACTTCGATCCCGCTCGCGGCCAGCCCGCTCGCCACCTGCGAGGTGTCGATGTCACCACCGATAGCGGTCAGGCTCGCCGTCGACGGCTTCTGACGGCCGGCCACCGCGGAGGCGTCGAGACCGCACGCGTCCCAGTACGCGAGCGCGCGTTCGTCCCCGCTCATCTCGTCCGGGACGTGGACGGTGACCAGACCCGCCTCCACCAGCCTGGCCAGTACTCCGGTGACCTGCTCGGCGCTCATCCCGTCCGGGCGGGCGGACAGGAGCCCGTCGAGGTCACGAGTGCCGTCGAGCAGGGCCGCGACCGACGCGACCTGCGCGCCGCGGATCGCGATGACCCCTTGTTCCGAAAACAGATAGGCACCGGTCCCTTCGCGGATCTCCGCGCGCAGATGCCGTTTGAACCCCAGGCCACCGCTGATCGGACCGGACGTGGACGACGCCTCACGCATGTGGACCCCCAGTAGGTCGGTTCGATTCTCGAATCCTGCTCGGCGGGCTCCGCCCCGGCCAGTGCGCGATTCACGCGTCGGACATGAAAAACCCACGTTCTTCCGGGACGCACACACGCGACAGCTGGTGGACGGCTCACTGGCCCGCGCCGTGCCGCTCTGCCACTGTCGAAGTACTGGGATTCAGGTCTCGACGCGTATCGAGCTGGAGGGCGCTTGCGATGTACACCGGATCACGAGTAGCGGACACGCACCACGGCTCGGCACACAACCCGATTCCGGTCCCGCCCGCAAGCCCCGTCCGTTTCACCCTCCTCGGCCCGCTCGAACTCGTGCGGGACGGGTTCGACTACGCGCCGACGACACCGAAGCTGCTCCAGGTGCTCGCCATGCTGGTGATGAGCCCGGGAAAGATCGTGCCCATCGACACGATCGTGCGGGAACTGTGGGCCGACGACCCGCCGCGCAGCGTCCGCACCACCATGCACACCTACGTCTACCAGCTGCGCAAGTGCATCGAGGAGAACGAGCTCGCCCCGTACGGTGAGACCATGCTGGCGACGAAACCGCCGGGGTACGTGTTCCGGATCGCCCCCGAGCAGGTGGACGTCTTCGAGTTCCAGGAGCTGCAGCAGAAGGGCCGCGAGCTGCAACTGCGGGACGAGCACACCGAAGCGGCGAAGGCCTTCCGCTCCGCGCTCGCCCTGTGGTCGGGCCCGCCGCTCGCGAACGTCCACTGTGGACCGGTGTTGTCCGCGTACTCGGTCGACCTCGTCGAGCAGCGGCGCAGCACCCTGCATCTGCGGATCGAGGCGGATATCGCGGCCGGGATGCGGCACGAGCTGATCGGCGAACTGCGTTCGCTGGTCGCCGCGAACCCGCTGGACGAGGCCTTGCACGGGCAGCTGATCCGCGTCCTCGGCCGCAGCGGGCGGCGCTCCGACGCGCTCGCCACGTACCGTCAGATGCGAAACCGCCTCAACCACGAACTGGGCGTCGAACCCTGTGACGAACTGCAGGTACTGCACCACGGCCTGCTTTCCGAAGGCGAACCCGCGTGAACACCCTTCCCCGCAACGGAAACGAAAGTGAGGATCGACGGATGAGCATTCGTACCTATGGACAGTTCTGCGGTCTGGCCAGGGCGCTGGAGATCATCGGCGAACGCTGGTCGCTGCTGATCGTCCGCGACCTCGTCCTCGGCCCGAAGCGGTTCACCGAGCTGCAGGCGGGACTGCCCAAGATCCCGCCGAGCACGCTGTCCGCGCGGCTCAACGAACTGGAGCAGTCCGGGGTCCTCCGCCGCCGCCTGCTCCCCCAGCTCGACGCCGCGGTGGTCTACGAACTCACCGAGTACGGCAGCGAACTCGACCAGATCGTGCTGGACCTCGGGCTCTGGGGCGCCCGGTCGCTCGGGCAGCCGTCCGCCGACGACGTCTTCACGATGGACTCGGCGATCCTCTCGCTGTACACGACCTTCCGGAGCGAAAAGGCCAAGGGCGTCCAGGTCACCTACGAACTGCGCTACCCGGGCGAGATGCTCCTGCACGCGATCGTCGAGGACGGCGCGCTCAAGGTCGCGGAGGGCGCGCACCCCGGTGCCGACGCGGTCATCGAACCGCTGGGCCCGTACATCAAGGACCTGCTGACCGGCGACCTCACCGCCGCCGACGCGACGCGAACCGGCAAGATCCGCCTCGAAGGCGCCTTCGAATACCTCGAACTGTTCGCGGAACTGTTCCACATTCCCGCGGCTCCGAAAGTGACCGAAGGAATCGTCGTTCGCTGAGCCATCCGGCGTAATACCGCAGGTCGGATCAGCAATCCGGAGTAACGGAAACCTCCGGATCGCGGGCTATTGTCAAGATCCGTCACCGGTCGGTCTTTCGTCATAGGAGCCCTTCATGGCCACACTCGATTCGCGTCCGGGTCTGCTCGCCGCGCTCAACGGGAAATACCACCGCGCGGCGCTCGCCGCCTTCGCGGTGGTCGTGGTGGCCCACTGGGCGGAACACCTGGTGCAGGCGTTCCAGATCTACGCGCTCGGCTGGAAGACCGCGGACGCCCGCGGCGTGCTCGGGATCCCCTTCCCGGCACTGATCAGCTCCGAATGGCTGCACTACGGGTACGCCATCGTCATGCTGGTCGCGCTGTTCGCCCTGCGCAAAGGTTTCGCCGGCCGTTCGCGGCAGTGGTGGAACCTGGCGCTGGGGCTGCAGTTCTGGCACCACATCGAACACCTGCTCCTGCTGATCCAGGCGCAGACCGGCTGGCGGCTCGGCGGCGGCACCGCGCCGAGCAGCATCATCCAGCTGTTCATCCCGCGCGTGGAACTGCACCTGTTCTACAACACGATCGTCACCATCCCGATGATCATCGCGATGATCGTGCACCGGAAGGCCCCCGCCGTCGAGCGGGAGCTGACCGGGTGCACGTGCTCGCCCGAAAGCCGGCGCGAGCTGGCGACCGCGGCGTCGTGACCAGGAGGCTCTTCGCGCTACTGGCGTCGCTGGTGGCGTGGTTCGGGGTCGCGGTGCTCACCGCGGCCCCGGCCTCGGCCCACGTCGAACTCCTGTCCTCGAACCCCGCCGACGGCGCCCGGCTCACGGCGGCCCCCGCCAGAGTCTCGCTCACTCTGTCGGAGAACATCGGCATCCAGCCGAACTCGATCAAGGTCGTCGACCAGCAGGGCACCGACGTGGTGTCCGGTCCGGTGTTCCAGCCGGGCGAGGTCGCCGAAGAGGTCGCCGTCGCACTCGAACCCGACCTTCCGGACGGAAGTTATCTCGTCGAGTACGCCTTCGTCTCGACCGATTCGCATCCCGTGCGCGGCACGATCGCCTTCGTGATCGGCACCGGCCCCCTGATCACGTCGGCGGGCGCGGTGTCCGCCTCCACCGGAACCGATCCGGTGACCGACGCGCTGTTCACCACCTTCCGCTGGGGCTCCTTCGGCGGTGTCGCGCTGCTGGGCGGGCTGGTGTTCCTGCTGGTCTGCCGCCCGGCGGGCCGCACCGACCCGTCGGCACGGAAGCTGATCACCGCGGGTCTGTGGCTCTCGGGGGTCACGGCCGTGGCCGGATTCCTGCTGCAAGGTCCGTACGTCGCGGGCCGCGGGGTGGGTGCGATCTTCGACCCGGCGATGATCGAGGCGACCCTGCGGGTGGCGTACGGGAAGCTCCTGCTTCTGCGCCTGGCCGCGATCTTCGCACTCGCCGTGATCGTGCGACGGCTGCTCACGGGTGACCTGCCGGATCGGCTGCGCTCGCGCTACGAAAACCTCGGCATCGCCGCCGGGTTCATCGTGCTGCTGAGCTTTTCCGCGACCGGGCACGCGGTGGCCGACAAGATCATGTTCCTCTCGGTCAGCGCCGATCTGGCGCATTTCGGCGCGATGGCCGTCTGGGTCGGCGGGCTGATCCAGCTGGCCGTGCTCCTGCGCGGCAGGTATTCGGCGTCCGAGGCCGAGCCCGCGCTGGCGCGGTTCCACCCGATCGCCACCCGGTCGATCGTGATCATGGTGGTCAGCGGTGCCTACCTGGGCTTCCGGCTCGTCCCGTCGGTGGAGGCGCTCTGGACGTCGGCCTACGGCATCGTCTTCCTGCTGAAGCTGACCGGATTCGCCGCGTTGCTGCTGGTGGCGAACCTGAGCCGCAACGCCGTGCGGCGCGGGATCTCCGGCCGCGGCGGCACCAGCGTGGTGACCGCCGACCTGCGGAAACTGCGGATCAGTGTCGGGGTCGAGGTGCTGATCGTGGCCGTGGTGCTCGCGCTGGCCGCGGCGCTCTCCTCGATGTCCCCGACCGGCTGATCACCGCTCGATCTCCCTCTCCGGCGGGGTGAACGGCCCCCAGGTGAAGGCCCGGAGCCACGGCTCGGGATCGCCCAGCCAGTCCATGGCGGCGATCTGGGCCGGGCTCCGGCGCCCGGCGAGCGATCGGTACAGGTCCACGGGCGCGCCCGTGAGCACCGCGGCGACCGGCTCGGTGCCGGCGATCCAGGTCGCGCCCTCGGTCTCGATCCGCATCCCGGGCAGCCCGTGCCTGCCCAGCGAGTCGCCGAGGCCGCGGACGAGCACCTCGAATGCCCGCAGCCAGGCGGCGTGCGCCCCGGGCGGCGGAACGCCGAGCGCGTACCGGAGATCGAGTTCGTGGGTGAAGGCGTCCATCACCATGATGTCGCCGCGGCCCTTCCCGTCGCCGTCGGCGGCGAGGAGGGTGTCGGCCTCGGGACCGCGTTCGAGCCAGAGCTTCAGCACTTCGGCGGCCGACGCCGTCTCCGGTACCGGGCAGGCCTCGCCACCGAACCGGGTGATCACCCGATCGCAGATTTCGGCCAGATGTGCGACCAGCTCGCGCACGGTCCACTGTGGACACGCCGGGACGGCCCGCTCGCCGGCGACGGCGTGATCGGCGAGCAAGATCGCGAAGTTCTCTCTGACCTGGCGATACCCTTCGGCCGCTGTCGCCGTATTCCAGCCAGGGACCCGAATTCGGCTGCTCGTCACGCGGCCACCTCCAGTAGGGGTAAGCGATGGTCGTCCATTCTCCCATCGCCGCGGAGCTTCACCCTTCTTCCCGCTTGCGCGTACCGTTCAACGCAAAGACCACCCACCCGTGGCGCGTGTCGCCACGGCTTCAGGCACACTGGTCGGTGAAAGCCCCGTGTGGCAAGAGAAAGCGCCCAATGGCGACACATCGACCACTGTGGAGGTGACCAATGGAGATGCCCGGCTTCGATCTGGCGTGGCGTGGTTTCGATCGCGCGCAGGTCCGGGAATTCGTTCGCGAGGTGGAAGCCGAACTTCGACGAGTGGAAGCCGAACGAGACGAGGCTCTCCGCCGCGAAGAGGCCCTCGCCGCCGAACTCACCGGCGCACGAGAGGACATTCGCGAATTGAAGGCCACGGTCGACCGGATCAGCCGCGTGCCGATCGCGCCGGACGCGCTGCAGGAGCGCTCGCGCCGGATGCTCGAACTCACCCGCGAAGAAGCCGAGGACATCACCGCGCGCGCCGCCGAAGAGGCCGCCAAGGCCGAGGCGGAACGGAAGCGGATCGCCGAAGACTTCGAACTCGCCATGACCCGGCGCCGCGCGGAGGCGATGCGCGCGCTCGCCGCACGGGACGAAGCCGCGCAGGCCCGGGCGCGGAAACTGCTCGACGACGCCGCCGAAGAGAGCGAGCGCCTGGTCACCGAAGCGCGGCAAGAGGCCGACGCGGCCCTCCGCCTGCGTGATGACGTGCTGAAACAGCTGGTCGGCTGCCGCGAACTGCTCACCGAGGCAGGCTCGGTACTGGCCGTGCCCGACTCACCGAAACCGGAAGTGCCCGTTCAGCGCCGGAGCAGGCCCGAAGCCCGCACCGGCACCGAAGCGGCCGCGACCTAAGCGGGGTCGCCCGACGAAAAGACCACCGGCCGGATCTCCATCGCGTTGATATGCGCGTCCGGGATCTGGCCCGCGATCTCGATCGCGCGTTCCTTGCTGTCGCATTCGACCAGGTAGAAGCCGGCCAGGTACTCCTTCGACTCCGCGAACGGGCCGTCGGTGACCACCGGGACGCCGTCACGCACCCGCACCACCGTGCTCTCCTTCGGCTCGGCCAGCGCCTGCGTCCCCAGCAGCTCGCCGCTGTCGGTGAGCTTCTTCATGAAAGGGTCGATGCGGGCGACCACCTCGTTGCGCTCCTCCTCGGGCAGGGCGTCCCACGCGGTGGGGTTCATCGTGATCATGATCATGTACTTCATCGGTGTTCCTCCTGGTCGTCCGGCGGCCGGTGCCCGGCCGCTCACGAGAAGGTCGGAGCCGCCGGATCGTCCTCGACATCCTGACATCAGGGAATTTCCGAAACCCGGGCACATACGCTGGGTGGGTATAGTGGCCGGGGACGGGCAACGACGAGAGAACGGGTGCGGAATGACGGGCTACGGCACTGAGCGGGAGGCCTATCTCAAGCGCCTGCGCCGGATCGAAGGACAGATCCGCGGCTTGCAGCGGATGGTGGAGGAGGACAAGTACTGCATCGACATCCTGACTCAGGTGTCCGCGGCCACGAAGGCGCTGCAGTCGTTCTCACTCGAACTGCTGGACGAGCACCTCGCCACCTGCGTCGTCCACGCCGCCGCCGCGGGCGGTGAAGAGGCCGACCTCAAGGTCAGGGAGGCGTCCGACGCCATCGCCCGGCTGGTCCGGTCCTGATCAGGCGTTCCCGCGGAACCGTCGTAACCGCAGGCTGTTGGTGACGACGAACACCGAGGAGAACGCCATCGCGGCGCCCGCGATCATGGGGTTGAGCAGGCCGAGCGCGGCCAGCGGCAGCGCGGCGACGTTGTAGGCGAACGCCCAGAACAGGTTGCCCTTGATCGTGCCGAGTGTGCGGCGCGAAAGCCGGATGGCGTCCGCGGCGGTGCGCAGGTCTCCGCGCACCAGGGTCAGGTCGCCTGCCTCGATCGCGGCGTCCGTCCCAGTCCCCATCGAGAGACCGAGGTCGGCCTGCGCGAGCGCGGCCGCGTCGTTGACGCCGTCGCCGACCATGGCGACCACGCGGCCCTCGGCCTGCAGGCGCTTGACGACGTCGACCTTGTCGGCGGGCAGGACCTCCGCGACCACCTCGTCGATGCCCACCTCGGCGGCGACCGCCTTCGCGGAACCGGTGTTGTCGCCGGTCAGCAGGACCGGGCGGAGCCCGAGTGCTTTCAGTTCCGCCACCGCCTCGGCCGAAGTCGGCTTGACCGTGTCGGCGACGACGACCACGCCGCGTGTCTCGCCGTCCCAGGCGACGACGACCGCGGTGGCGCCGCGCTCCTCGGCGGCAGTCTTGACCTGGGAATACTCGTCGCCGACAGCGATGCCGTGCTGGTCGAGGAGAGCGGGCCGCCCGGCCAGGACGGTCTTGCCCTCGACGTCGCCGACCACACCCAGGCCCTCGACGTTGCGGAACCCGTCGACCGGTGGCAGCTCGCCCAGCCGCTCTTCGGCGGCCGCGACGATCGCGCGGGCGATCGGATGCTCGGAAGCGTGCTCGACCGCCGCGGCCAGCCGCAGCACCTCGGTCTCGTCGTCGCCGAAGAGGTCGGTGAGGCTCATCTTCCCGGCGGTCACCGTGCCGGTCTTGTCCAGGACGACGGTGTCGACCGCGCGCGTGGACTCGAGCACCTCGGGCCCCTTGATGAGAATGCCCAGCTGCGCGCCGCGACCGGTGCCGACCAGCAGCGCCGTCGGCGTCGCAAGGCCGAGCGCGCACGGACAGGCGATGATGAGGACCGCGACCGCGGCGGTGAAGGCGGCGTCGGCCCCGCTACCGGCTCCGAGCCAGAAGCCGAGCGTGCCGACCGCGAGCGCGATCACCACCGGGACGAACACGGCCGACACCCGGTCGGCGAGCCGCTGGACCCGCGCCTTGCCGTTCTGCGCGTCTTCGACCAGCCGTGCCATCTGCGCGAGCTGCGTGTCGGCGCCGATCCGGGTGGCGCGGACGACGAGCCGTCCGCCGGCGTTGACCGTCCCGCCGACGACAGTGTCCCCGGCGCCCACCTCCACCGGGACCGCTTCACCCGTCAGCATGCTCAGGTCGACGGCCGATCCCCCGTCGGTCACGACACCGTCGGTGGCGATCTTCTCCCCCGGCCGCACGACGAACTCGTCGCCCGTCTTCAGCGCGCCGATCGGGACGCGGCTCTCTGTGCCGTCTTTGAGGACCGCGACCTCCTTCGCGCCGAGTTCGAGCAACGCCCGAAGGGCGGCACCGGAGCGGCGCTTGGACCGGGCCTCGAAGTACCGGCCCGCGAGGAGGAACGTCGTCACCCCGGCGGCGACCTCGAGGTAAAGGTTGCCCGCGCCGGCCCCGCGCTGCATCGTCAGCTCGAAGCCGTGCCGCATACCGGGCACCCCGGCGGTGCCGAAGAGCAGGGCGTACAGCGACCAGAGCGTGGCGGCGGCCACGCCGAGCGAGATCAGGGTGTCCATGGTGGCGGCGCCATGGCGGAGGTTCGTCCAGGCCGGGCGGTGGAACGGCCACGCGCCCCAGGTGACGACCGGCGCGGCCAAGGCGAGCGAGATCCACTGCCAGTAGGTGAACTGCCAGGCCGGGACCATCGCCAGCACGATCACCGGCACGGCGAGCGCGGCCGAAACGACGAGACGGGTTCTCAGGGAGCCGGTCGGGTCCTCGTCTTCGTCGGGTTCGGGCGGCTGAGCCGTGTAACCGGCCGACTCGACGACGCCGACGAGGTCCTCGACCGAGAGCGCGGCGGGGAAGTCGACCTGCGCCTTCTCGGTGGCGTAATTGACCGTGGCGGAGACGCCGTCGACCTTGTTCAGTTTGCGTTCGACCCGCGCGGCGCAGGACGCGCAGGTCATCCCGCCGATGGCCAGCTCGACCCGCTGGGATGTCCCGACGCTCACGGCGTGCCTCCCGGGTGGTGCCCGTGGTGTTCGCTGGTCGGCGCCGGCGCGGGCGGTTCGTCCAGTGGCCCGACGGCGGAACCGATCGCCCAGGCGACGGCGAACACCGCGACCAGAGCCGCGGCGAACGCCGACACCTTGACGGCTGTGCTCACGAGACGAGCTGGTAACCGGCCTCGGTGACGGCCGCGTCGACAGCCTGGACGTCCAGGGGCGCGTCGCTGGTGACGGTGACCTTGCCGCTCGCGACGTCCACGTTCACGGCGCTGACGCCCGCGATCCCGCTGACCTCCTCGGTGACGGAGGAGGCGCAGTGCCCGCAGGACATGCCCTTGACGGTGTAGGTGGCTTCGGCCATCGGTACGAACTCCTCTACAGGACAGGTGGAGCGATCACTTCCTTTATACCCCGTGGGGGTAGGGGTTTGCACAGAGGGTGCGGGCACACTGCCGAAATGAGGAAGATCTCCGCCATCGGTATCGGCGCCGGCGACCCGGAACACCTGACCGTCCAGGCCGTCCGGCGGCTGAACGAGACCGATGTGTTCTTCGTCCTCGACAAGGGCTCGGAGAAACAAGACCTGACGGCGCTGCGCCAGGAGATCCTCGACCGCTTCGTCGAACGGCCCGGCTACCGCGTCGTCCGGGCGCCGGACCCCGAACGCGACCGTACTCCCGACGATTACCGGAAGGCCGTCGCCGACTGGCACCGGCTCCGGACCGACGTCTACGAGAGCATGATCGCTTCCCTGGGTCACGACGAGCGGGGCGCGTTCCTCGTCTGGGGAGATCCCGCGCTCTACGACTCGACCCTGACGTTGCTGGACGCCGTACTGGCCAGGGGCAACGTCGAGTTCGAGTACGACGTCATCCCCGGGGTCAGCAGTGTGGCCGCGCTGACGTCCCGGCACCGGACCACGATGAACCAGATCGGCCGTCCGGTCCTGGTCACCACCGGCCGCCGTCTCGAGGCAGGCTGGCCCGCGGACGTCGACGACGTCTTCGTGATGCTGGACGCGAACTGCACCTTTTCGCAGCTCGTCGATACGGGCCTGGAGATCTACTGGGGCGCCTACCTCGGAACTCCCGATGAGCTTCTGCTCTCCGGTCCCCTGTCCGCCGATCTCGCCGCGGAGATCCGCGCCGTCCGCGCTTCCGCGCGCTCCCGAAAGGGCTGGATCATGGACATCTACCACCTACGCCGCCCGATCCGCCACTAACCCCTCCCCCTCACGCTCCCTCCCCCTCAAGCTCCCTGGCCCGTCACTCTCGCCCCGCACCTCACGTGCCCAACCCCGTAACTCGCGTGTTCAGGGGCGTCATTCGCGTGATGGAACCTGTAACTCGCGTGCTTGAGCGCGTAACTCGCGTGTCCAGATGGACGACT
>NZ_JBHVKW010000097.1:0-32849 GCF_042797905.1 Amycolatopsis sp. NPDC057786 | reverse complement strand
ACGTTGAAGGTTGCGAAAGTGGCTTTCGCAACGTCGGCCGGGGCTATTCGGGTTCCGCAGAGAGGTAAGACCAAGGTGCCGTGTCTTGAAGGGCACCTTTGAGACGTTGAAGGTCTCAAAGGTGCCCTTCAGGACATCAGGCTTCGACGCCGGGTGCAGTGCATGAAGGCCTCGCCACTTACGACTCAGCCGTGGCGGCCCGTGTGCCAGGCGTGCCACGCGTAGGCCTGCGCGTCCGTGAGCGACGCCACCTGGTCGACGACGACGCGCAGGCGCGCCGCGTCGTCCGGGGCGGCCTCCCACGCGGGCAGGAACAGGCCGTCCAGCGCGTCGGGCGCGCGACGGCACAGCGCCTCGACCAGTTCGGCGAGTGTCTGCCGCTGGCCGTCCTGCATCGCGAGGCGCCGCCTGTCGCTCATCACGTACCGCAGCGCGAGCGCCTTGAACAACGCGACCTCGGCCGCGACCTGCTCCGGAATGACCAGCTTCGCGGCGTAGCGGCTCAGCGGCCCCTCGCCGTACACCTCCCGTGTCGCGCCGACGACCGCCGTCGCGAACCGGCCGACCAGCTCGCTCGTCAGCCGTTTCAACGCGACCTGCGCCTTGAGCGACCCGTCGAGCCCCGGTTCGCTCAGTTCGGCGACCACTGGCAGGTCTAGCAGTTCCTTCGCCGCACCCTCCAAAGTGGACTGCGACTGGTGCGAAAACCTTCGCGCCGCCTCGGCCACCGCCGCGCGTTCCTCCGCGTCGGCCAGCACCCGCAACGAGATCCGGCCGGCCAGCACCCCGTCTTCCACGTCGTGCACGGAATACGCGACGTCGTCGGACCAGTCCATGATCTGCGCTTCCAGGCAGGTGCGGCGCTCTGGCGCGCCTTCCCGTACCCACGCGAACACCTCGGCGTCGTCGGCGTAGACGCCGTACTTCGGATTGCCTTCTTCCCGTTGCCACGGGTACTTCGTCGAGGCGTCGAGACAGGCGCGGGTGAGGTTCAGCCCGCCGACTACCCCGCCTTCGAGCAGGACCTTGGGCTCCAGCCTGGTCAGGATCCGCAAGGTCTGCGCGTTGCCCTCGAATCCGCCGCACGGCTGGGCGACCTCGTTCAGCGCGCGCTCGCCGTTGTGCCCGAACGGCGGATGCCCGATGTCGTGCGCGAGGCCCGCGGTGTCCACCAGATCCGGATCCGCGCCCAGCTCGTCCGCGATACCCCTGCCGATCTGGGCGACCTCCAGCGAATGTGTCAGCCGTGTGCGGGGCACACCGCTGACCTCGGCCCCCTCACCGGGGCCGACCACCTGGGTCTTGCCCGCCAGCCGGCGCAGAGCGGCCGAGTGCAGCACTCGGGCGCGATCACGGGCGAAGGCGCTCCGCCCGTCCACGGCGCCTTCCAACGCCGCGCCCTTGGGCCGCTCGGGCAGCAGGCGCGCCCTGTCGGCCTCGGTGTAGGTGTCCACCCGACCAGACTAAACGTGCTCACCGACACTTATCGGGCGTCAGACCTCGCCGGTACCGAACAGACTGTCCGCCGGCGACTTCGTGAGGCGGTAGTACAGCAGCGCGCCGGTCTCGCGGACGATGTAGCGCGCCTGCGTCTCGCGGGTCTGCACGACCGGGCCGCGATGGGTCGGCGACGTCCAGGTCTCGAGGCCGAGGTCGTCGGCCATCACCCTGGCACGGAAGGAGTGCCACGGGTCGCTGACCAGCACGGCGGTCTTCCAGCCCCGTTTCTGCACCTGCTCGGCGACCGCGCGGAGACTCCGCAGGGTGTCGCTGCCCTCGCCGACCGGCAGCGTCGCCGCCGTGGGCACGCCGCGTTTCCGCAGCCACTGCGCGCCCGCGTGCGCTTCGGTGTAGTTGTCGTCCGCCTTCTTGCCGCCCGCGGTGACGATCACCTTCGCCACGCCCTGGTCGTACAGCGTCTTCGCCTTGGCCAGCCGCGCCTGGAAGATCTCCGACGGCCTGCCGTTGTACTGGGCCGCGCCGAGCACCACGATGACGTCGGCCCGGTCGCGCACGTCCTCGCGCGCGACCTGCCAGACCCGGAACGCCGTTCCGCCGATCACCGCGACGACGACCAGCAGGAACCCCGCCACTATCCGGCGCACCCAGTTCGCGCGAGTCGGTTTCGTCCGTTCGGCGGTACTCACGCGGGTGATTCTCGCAGAGCGGGGAGTCGATCTCAGAGCCAGCCGTGCTCTTCCGCGAGCCGCACCGCCTCGGCACGGGTCCGCGCCCCGGTCTTGCCCATCGCGGCCGAAAGATGGTTGCGCACGGTGCCCTCCGAAAGGTGCAGCGCACGGGCGACGTCGGCCACCGTGCCGCCGCCCTTGGCGGCACTGAGGACGTCGTGTTCGCGCCCGGTGAGCGGGCTCGCGCCGGTGGCGAGCGATTCCGCGGCGAGCGCGGGATCGACCACCCGGAGGCCACCGTGGACCCGGCGGACGGCGTCCACGAGCTGCTCCGGCGGAGCGTCCTTGACCACGAACCCCGCGGCGCCCGCGGCCATCGCCCGCGAGAGATACCCGGGCCTGCCGAACGTGGTGCAGATGATGATCCGGCACAGCGGAAGCGCGCCGTGCAGCTCGGCGGCGGCTTCGAGACCGTCCTTGCCCGGCATCTGGACGTCGAGCAGCGCGACGTCCGGAGCGGTCTCTTTCGCCCGCTGGAGCACTTCGTCGCCCGAACCGACCTGGGCGACCACCTCGATGTCCGCTTCGAGGCCGAGCACGGTGGCCAACGCCCCGCGCACCATCGCCTGGTCGTCGGCGAGCAGGACCCGGATCACGCGCAGCCTCCAGCCGGTTCGGAGAGTGGCGCGAGCGCGCCGCTCCGCAAGGCGGATTCGGGTACCTCCGCCCGGACGAGCCATCCTCCCCCAGGTGGCGTGGTGGCGGTCAAGGTCCCGCCGACCGCGTCCAACCGTTCGGTGAGCCCGCGCAGGCCGTTCCCCGCCGCGGCGTCACCACCCCCGCCGTCGTCCTCGACTTCCAGCCAGGTCTTACCGAAGCGGACTTTCACCCGTTTCGCCCCGGAATGCCGGATGACGTTGGTGACCGCCTCCCGCAGCACGTAGCCGAAAGTGCGCTGCAGGGCGGGATCGACGTTGTCCACCGCGTGCGGCAGCTCCGCGTCGATCTCGGCCGCGCGCAACGCCGCCCGCGCCCCGGCGACCTCCGCCGACAGCGACACCTCGCGATACTCGGAGACCGTGGCCCGGATATCCGAGAGCGCGCTGCGGGTCAGGCCCTCGACCTCGCGGATCTCCTGCAGCGCGCGGGAGTCGTCCTTGCCGCTCTCCAGGATCCGCCGGGCGAGCCCGGCCTTGACCGTGATGGTGGTGAGACTGTGGCCGAGGATGTCGTGCAGATCCCGCGCCAGGCGTTCGCGTTCGCCCGCCACCGCGAGCGTCGCGATCTCCTGGTTCGCCGCCTCCAGTTTCCGGACCGCGCGGACCAGGTTCGCCATGAAGAACATCGCCGCGGTGATCGAGGCGACCGCGATGAGATCGCCGAAGTCGTCCTTCCCGAGGACCAGGTGGACGGCCAGCACCAGCAGCAGGGCGCCGCCGTCCAGGATCAACGCCCACGCCGGCGGCAGCGTGAAGGCCAGCACCGCCGTCGCGTAGATCAGGACGTACGGGTTGTTGTCGTGCAGGAACACGAGGGCGAGACCGATGAGCAGCATCAGCACCGAGAAGACGTAGGTCGTCTTCCGCCGGGAAGGCCGCAGGCTGAGCGGGAACAGCACGTAGCAGGAGCCGTAGAAGAGCAGGAGAACGGCGATCACCAGCTCTTTCGCGGTCGCACCGTCGGTGGCCAGATCGACCGCCGCGGGGGCGAAGCCGGGCACGATGAAGGCGAGGCCGAAGAACACCCACCGCCTCGGCCGAGGTCCCCGGCCGGTTCGCGGCGGCATGTCCGCCCACCAGTTCTCCCGGCTGTTCAAGCCCGTCTCGACCCTGCCCGGGTAGTCACTCACCGGTTCACCTTCTCAGACCCGCGCATTGTCCTTACGGTAACGCCTGATCACGAGCGCCCCGAGGAGCGCGGTCCACGCCGCCAGCACGCCGAGCGCGGCCGGGAGGCTCACCGTGAGCTGGTCGGTGACGACCGGGCGGACCAGCTGGATCAGCCAGTACGTCGGCGTCACCTGAGCGATGTCGGCCATCCACGACGGCATCCCGTCGATCGGGATCCACAGGCCGCCGAGGAAACCCATGCCCATCATGACGATCATGTTCAGCGGCTGCATCGACTCCGGCGTGCCGAACTGGCCGAGCAGGAGGCCGAGCAGCACCAGCGGGATCGCGCCGAGCCAGATACCCGCCACCAGCCGCAACCAGCCGGCGGCGTCGAGGTGGACACCTTGGAAGAAGACGCCGACCAGCGGGACGAGCAGCAACGCCGGAAGCGCGACGAGCATCGCCGACAGCGCCTTGCCGCCGAGGTAACCGGCTCCGGTCAGCGGGGTCAGCCGCAGCTGGCGCTGCCAGCCCGTGGACCGCTCGATGGCGAGTTTCGCGCCGCTCGTCATCGCTGCGGAGAAGGCACCGAAGGCCATCATGTTGACCATGATCACGCCGGCGAAGTTCCGGTTCCCGGCGGTGAAGACGTTGGCCTGCAACAAGAACATCAGTACCGGGAAGGCGACGGCGAAGAGCACGAACCGCGTCGAACGGAAGGTGCGGACGATCTCGGTCTTGAGGTAGGTCGGATTCATCGGACGGTTTCCTCGCTGCTGGTCAGGGACAGGAACGCGCCTTCGAGGCCGACGGCGCTGATCTCGATGTCGCGCGCTTCGGGCACGTGGGCCAGCAGCGCCCGTAGCGTCACGTCGGAATCGGAACTGGAGATCGCCGCGCGGCCGGCGCGAAGTTCGCACCCGGTGACCGCGGGCAGCGCCGCGATCACCGGTTCCGCCGCCGCGGGCACCACCGCGCGGATCGTGCGTCCCCCGGCCAGCGCACGGACCTGCGCGACCGAACCGTCCGCGACGATCCGCCCCGACCGCATCAGCACGACACGGTCGGCGAACTCTTCGGCCTCTTCGAGATAATGGGTCGCGAACAGGACCGTGCGGCCCGAGTTCGTGTACTCGTACATGGACTTCCAGAACTCGCGGCGCGTGCCGACGTCCATCGCGGCGGTCGGCTCGTCGAGGATCAGCAGATCGGGGTCGCCCACCAGCGCGACGGCGAACCGCACGCGCTGCTTCTGCCCACCGGAAAGCCTGGTGGAGCGCCGGTTCGCGATGTCCTCGATCCCGGCGCGGCGCAACGCCTCACGCACGGGCATCGGCTCGCGGTGCAGCGCCGCGACCATGCCGACGGTCTCGGCGACCGTAAGATCCTCGACGAGCGCGCCGCCCTGGAGCATCGCGCCGATCATCCCGTGGCCGACCGCGTCCCCCGGCTCGCGCCCGAAGACGGTCACCGATCCGCTGTCGGGCACGCTCAGGCCCAGGATCATGTCGACCGTGGTGGATTTGCCCGCGCCGTTGGGGCCGAGGAGGGCGACCACCTCGCCCGGCGCGATCGTCAGGTCCACGCCGTCGACGGCGTGGACGTCGCCGTAGTGCTTACGCAGGCCGGAAAGCCGGACCGCCGCCCCCGCGGTGATGTCTTGTTCTCGCATGCCTCAAGCCTGTCGCGACCGGGCGGCCTGGGCGTGGGCCGCGCGTCATGACCTGAGGGTGACAGTTGTCAGGGGTGGGCCTCCCCGAACGCTATGAAAGGTCCTTTCCTTGCAAATTTTGCAAGGAAAGGACCTTTCATAGCGTTCGCCGGGTGGGAAAAGAGGGTCAGGCGCCGATCAGACGCCCCGCCAGGTAGGACTCCAGCTTGTCGATCGCGACCCGCTCCTGCGCCATGGTGTCGCGCTCCCGCACGGTCACCGCGTGGTCGTTGAGCGAATCGAAGTCGACGGTGACGCAGTACGGCGTCCCGATCTCGTCCTGGCGACGGTAACGGCGGCCGATCGCGCCGGCGTCGTCGAAGTCGACGTTCCAGTGCTTGCGCAGCGCCGCGGCGACGTCGCGCGCCTTCGGCGTGAGATCGGCGTTGCGCGACAACGGGAGCACGGCGACCTTGAACGGCGCGAGCCGGTAGTCCAGCTTGAGCACCGCGCGGGTGTCGGTGCTGCCCTTGGCGTTCGGCACCTCTTCCTCGTGGTACGCGTCGACGAGGAACGCCATCATCGACCGGCCGACACCGGCCGCCGGCTCGATGACGAACGGGCGGAACCGCTGCTTCGTGGCCTGGTCGAAGAACGAAAGGTCGACGCCGGAGTGGTTCGAGTGCGTCGTGAGGTCGAAGTCGGTGCGGTTCGCGATGCCTTCGAGCTCGCCCCACTCCTGGCCCGCGTTGAACGCGAAGCGGTACTCGATGTCGACGGTGCGCTTCGAGTAGTGGGAGAGCTTTTCCTTCGGGTGCTCGTAGAGGCGGAGGTTGTCCGCCTTGATCCCGAGGTCCTTGTACCACTCGGTGCGCGCGTCGATCCAGTACTGGTGCCAGGTCTCGTCCTCGCCCGGCTCGACGAAGAACTCCATCTCCATCTGCTCGAACTCGCGCGTGCGGAAGATGAAGTTGCCCGGCGTGATCTCGTTCCGGAACGACTTGCCGATCTGGCCGATGCCGAACGGCGGCTTCTTGCGCGCCGCGGTCTGCACGTTGAGGAAGTTGATGAAGATGCCCTGCGCGGTCTCCGGGCGGAGGTAGTGCACGCCCTCCTCGGACTCGACCGGGCCGAGATAGGTCTTCAGCATCATGTTGAAGTCACGCGGCGCGGTGTACTGCCCGCGGGTGCCGCAGTTCGGGCACGGCACCTCGGACAGGTCGTCCTCGGACACCTCCTTGCCCGAGCGGGCGGAGAAGTCCTCGGCCAGCTGGTCGGCGCGGAACCGCTTGTGGCAGGACAGACATTCGATCAGCGGGTCGGTGAAGACGTCGAGGTGACCCGACGCGACCCACACCTGGCGCGGCAGGATGACCGAGGAGTCGAGGCCGACGACGTCGTCGCGGCTCTGCACGACGGTCTTCCACCACTGGCGCTTGATGTTGTCCTTGAGTTCGACACCGAGGGGCCCGTAGTCCCACGCCGACTTGGTACCGCCGTAGATCTCTCCACACGGGAAAACGAAGCCTCGACGCTTGCACAGGCTGACGACGGTCTCAATGGTGTTGGCGGGCACTCCACGCTCCGAAGCATGCGGGGACGGGTATGGACTAGAAGGACAAGACTAACCGCCCGTCCCCGCACGTCCTCCGGCGAGGTCGGACCGCTCAGGGCCTGCTGACCAAGGAGGCCGTGACGATGCGGTTGTCCTCGTAACCGTCTGTCCCGCCGACGTACTCGCCACCGCAGGTGACCAGCACCAGCCGGTGCGGCCCGTCCGGTCCGAACAGCTTCTCCGCCTGCTCGGCCAGCTTCGTCTTGTGCACGGTGACGACCTCGCCGATCCGGTAGACCCACTTACCGCCGTCGATGTCGACGACGTCGACCTGCTGGCCGGTCTTGAGCCGCCACAGTTCGTCGAACGGGCCCTTCTTCCCCTTCCAGTTCACATGCCCGGAAAGCAGGGAAGCCCCCTGGTCGGCGCCCAGTTTCGCGCCCCACCAGGTGGCTTCGTCGAGGCCCTCGGGGATGGGGAGGGTCCCGTCCGCGGTCAGTTCCTTGCGGATCAGTTTCGCCGTGCCGCCACCGGGAAGCCTGACCGTGCCGGGCGCCTGTCCCGTGTCGGCCGGGGCCTGCGCGGTCTGTCCCGTGGACGGGTTCGCCTGGTCCTGGCCTGCCGCGACCACCGGATCGCTCTTTCCGGTGAAAACCAGCACCGCGACCACGGCCGCCACCACGAAGATCGCGGCGCCGGCGAGGATCCAGCCCAGGCCGGGGCGTTTCTTCGGCCGCTCCTCGCTCGCCGTACCGTCGTCGAACTGTCCCACCATCGGGTATTACTCCTTGCTCGCGTCAAGCCGCCGGAGCGGCCGGTGTGGCTAGACACGCGACGCGAGCCGAGAGAGGTTGCACCGATTTCCCGCGTTTAGTCCTCTGAATGCGGTAGTTGCACACGCAAGGACCGCATTCAGAGGACTAAATGCGGGAAGTCAGGCGGGCGGCCCGGAAACGGGGGTCGCGACGATGACCCGGTTGTCCCGGTAGCCGTCCGTCCCCCCGAGGTAGTCGCCGCCGCAGGTGACCAGCACCAGCCGGTGCGGCCCGCTCTGCGCGAACAGCTTCGCCGCCCGCGCGGGCAGGTCGTTCTTGTGCACGGTGACGACCTCGCGCACGCGATAGACCCAGATGCCGCCCGCGGCGTCGCTGACGGCCACCTCCTGGCCGTCGTGCATCCGCCAGAGCTCGTCGAACGGCCCCTTGACGCCGCCCCAGTTGACGTGCCCGGAGATCAGCGACGTACCCGCTTCGGCGCCGAGCCGCGCACCCCACCACGCCGCGTCACCGAGACCGCGTGGGATCGGGAGGACACCCTGGGAGGTGACCTCGGAGCGGACGAGTCTCGCCGATCCGCCTTCGGGCAGGCGGATCGTGCCGGGCCGCTGCCCCCGTGTCGAACTGTCGGCAGGGAGCGCCAAGGGAGCGCCGTCCTCACCCGGCATGACCGCGGGTTCCGAGACCAGGACCGCCGCCGGTTCCGGCGGGATCCAGGTCAGCACGACGACGCCCGCTGAGATGGCGAGCGCGGTGACGACGGCGGACAGTCCCGCCAGCCAGGACCGCACGGGGCCGCTACTTCTCCCGCACCGGCACGGGCTTGCGACGGCGGAGCAGCAACAAGGCCGCGGCGCCGATCACGATGCCGCCGCCCAGCAGCCCGAGCCCGACCACGGTCCGCGTCGAGTCCTCGGTCTGCGGCGGGATACCGCCCGCGGGCACCGTCCCCGGCACCGCGGGCTGCGCGGGCGCCGCGCCCGGTCCCGTACCGCCGGCGGGCTTCGCCACGAAGTTCCTCGGGATACCGCAGCTCACGCCGCCGAGCACGATCGTCGTACGGGCCTCGCGAAGATCCTTGCCCGCCTCGTCGCGCACGTGCGTGACGACGTCCACCTTCCAGCCCGCCGCCTTGGTCACGTCACCGGCGCGCCAGCCGTCCTGCCGGATGAGCTGGTCGAAGGCGGTCACCCGCGACACGGTCAGGTCGGAGGTGGTCTTGTCCTTGCTGGCCGTCTTGTCGATCTCGCCGGTCGACGGCGGGCCGAGCTTGAGTCCCTTGACGTCGATACCCGAAGCGCCGGACGGCTTCAGGTCACCGTTCTCGTCCCGCACCCAGATCTTGCCCACGCTCGTCGACGACGTCGCCTTGCTCGGCGATGAGCAGTCGACGGAGCTCTTCGCGCTTTCGAGCACCAGCACGGTGTTGTCGAGAGGCTTCGCGCCGCCGCGCCCGTTGTCGATGAGGGCGAAGTTGCTCTCCGCGACCGCCGTCGGGACCGTGGTCTGCTGCAGCGCGGCGATCACGTTGTGGTCGCGGCTCGCGATCCCGGCCGGAAAGGGGCTCTGCTCGCCGTAGCGGCCCAGGTTGATCGTCCATTTGTCACCGAGCGTGGTCCGCTCACCGGCGTCACGCGGGACGACGGTGCGGTCCGGGGAGAGTTTCGACTGACCGGGGGTCAACGGCGAACGCTGGGTCTCGGTGATCAGTGATCCCGGGTTCCCGATGCGCACCGACGCCACGTTCGCGAACGACACGGGACCGGTCTTCTCATCGACGGCCTGCGTCGTCTGCGCCGAGGCGAGCCCCGGAACCGACGTCAAAGCGATGGCCGCCGTCGCGGCGGCCAGCTTCGTCACGAAACGAGTCATGTCTCCCCACTGCCTCTCGGGCTCTCAGAGCGCGGCCGTCAGCGAGAAGCGACGAAAACGCTCCGCGACAACCTTGCACCGTTGGCGACGACATGCGAAGCGGAATGGTCATTTCTTCGCGAAGTCACCCGAATGGAGCAGTAACGCCGCCGCCGAGTGGTCGCCCGCTCGGCGAACAGACCACCGGGGGCGGGAACACTAAGATGGGCTGGACTGTTACTGGCAATGACTTCGGAAATCATGAACATGGAGGCGGCGATGGCTACGGTGACCCCGGACTCGGCCGCCCCGGGCCTCTCGGAAGACCCCGGACCGCATTCGTCGGCCCGTCCCCCCGCCGAACCCGCCGTTTCGGCCTCACCCGCCGTTCTCGCGGACGCGGGCGACCTGCTCCGGGCGCTCGCCGCACCCGTGCGGATCGCCATCGTGCTGCAACTGCGTAACGCGGACCGGTGCGTCCACGAACTGGTGGACACGCTCGATGTCGCGCAGCCGCTGATCAGCCAGCACCTGCGGGTGCTGAAGACCGCGGGTGTCGTACAGGGTGAGCGACGCGGCCGTGAGGTGGTGTACCGGCTGGTCGACGATCACCTTGCGCATATCGTGGTGGACGCCGTAGCCCACGTTCAGGAGGGGAAGTGAGCATGAGTCCGACGACGGCCAACAGTTCCGCGCCGGTGCCGGGACGCCGGTCGACGAAACAGCGCGCCGCCGTGGTCGAGCTGCTCAAGGAGATCGACGACTTCCGTTCCGCCCAGGAACTGCACGACGAGCTGCGCAAACGCGGCGACGGGATCGGGCTCACCACGGTCTACCGGACGCTGCAGTCGCTCTCGGAGGCGGGCGAGATCGACGTCCTGCGCACCGACACCGGCGAGGCCATCTACCGGCGTTGCTCGTCGCACCACCACCATCACCTGGTGTGCCGGATCTGCGGCAGCACCGTCGAGGTCGAGGGACCGGCGGTGGAGCGGTGGGCCGAGAAGATCGCCTCGGAGCACGGCTTCTCCGACATCAGCCACACCGTGGAGATCGTCGGGACCTGCTCCAACCACTGACGCCCAGTGCTATGAAAGGTCCTTTCCTTGCAAATTTTGCAAGGAAAGGACCTTTCATAGCACGCGCTCAGTACTCGTAAGGGTCCTTCGGCGCCGGCACCTGCCGCACCGAGGTGAGCGTCAAGTCCGGCATGTAGCTGTTCTCCCGCACCGCGGTCCCCGGCACGACCGTCCCGGTGATCTCCAGCCAGGTGTCGTTCGCGAACCCCGACACGCCCTCGCCCACCATCCGCACGGTGATCGGGAAGGCATCGGCGGCACAGCAGCCGATCACCATCCTGGCCAGCATCGTGTTGCCCTCGTTGTGCACCACGAACCCGGACAGCCGCACCGTCCGCCCGTTCAGCGAGCCACTGGAATCCCAGCCCGCCCGGCTGACGAACTCGTTGACCTCCAACGGGACCACGTCCCCGGCGGGCAGCGGCGGGAAGGCGGCCGCGTTGCTCGCCGAAGCGCTTTGCGGGGCCCTGGCCTCGGTCCGGGTCACCGAATCGGCGCCGAGCGCGGGTGGCGCGACCAGGAACACGGCCAGCACCGGCACCATCAGCAGCCAGGCCGACCGGGTGTTGTGGTCGTGCGCGTGGACGTCCCCGGACGCGACGGCCGCGGCCCGCGCCGCCAGCAGGTCACGGACGATCGCGATCGCGCCCAGCGCGACCATCACCGCGCCGCCGGCGATGATCCACGGCTGCTGCGCGGGTTTGACGTAGCGCAGATAGTCGCCGTTGATCGTGATCTTGAGCAGCGCCCCGCCGAGCAGGATCAGCAGGATGTTCTGGGTCTCGCGTTTCACACGCCACCTCCGAGGATCAGCGTGCCCGAGACGACCGCGCAGCTGAGCGCGACCACGAACGTCACGGGCGCGAACCGCAGCGCGAACGACTTGCCGAAGGTACCGGTCTGCAGCGCGAACAGCTTCACGTCGATCGCGGGCCCGACCACCAGGAACACCAGTTTCGGCAGCAGCGGCATCGCGGTCAGCGACGCGGCGACGAAGGCGTCGGCCTCACTGCACAGCGCCAGCACGACGGCGAGCACGGCCATCACCAGCACGCCGAGCACGATCTGCTCCCCCAGCACGCCGAACCACTTGGCGGGCACCAGGACGTTCATCGCGGCGGCGATCATCGCGCCGAGCACGAGGAACCCGCCCGCCTCGACCAGGTCCGCCCGCGCGGTCTCGGCGAAGGTCTTCCAGCGCGAACCGTGCTGGACCTCGGGAAGACGCCGCAGAGCGCGCTCCGCGATCCAGTCGAGCTTGCCCCACTTCGCCCACAGCCAGCCCATCACCATCGCCGTGGCGAGCGAACCGGCGAACCGGGCGAACACCATCTCCGGATTCCCGGGGAACGCCACCGCGGTGGCCACCAGCACCACCGGGTTCACCGCGGGCGCGGCCAGCAGGAACGTCAGCGCGGCCGCGGGCGCGACCCCCTGGCCGATCAGCCGCCGCGCGACCGGCACCGACGCGCATTCACAGCCCGGCAGGGCGACCCCGGCGAGCCCAGCGACACCGACCGCCGCGCCGGCCCGGCGAGGGAGGACCTTCTCCAGCACCCGCGCGGGCACGAACGCCGCGATCGCCCCGCTGATCAGCACCCCGAGCACCAGGAACGGCAACGCCTGCACGCAGACCGCGACGAACACCGTCGAACCGGTCCGCAGCGCGGGCACGTCGAACACCTGCTGGAGCCAGCTCTGCCCGAGGATCGCGATCAGCAGGATCGCGCAGAGCACCTCGATCGAGGTGATCTTGAACCGCCGGGCGGGCTTCCGCTCCGGGGCGCTCCTGGAAATGGTTTCCATGCGCGCGATGATGCCAGGTGACCCAGCGTTCCGGAGTTCACTCCCCGGGAGCGGTCCCCAGCAGGTCCGAACGCAGCTGCGACGCCGTCGAGACGACCAGCATGAGCAGCGTTCCGAGCGGCGAGGGGTCCATGCCCTCCGCCGGGAACGCGTACCTCAGCGTGATGTCGATGCCCTTCTCCGAGCGCACGACGCCGAGCGTCCCGAACAGGCCCTGTCCGGCGCGTTCCGCCGCCGAGGCCGCGATCGCCGGGTCGTCCGGCAGATCCCAGGCGACGACGCAGGTCAGGCTCAGCACGGTCAGCCCTTCGGCCAGCCGGGTCGCCTGGATGACGCACGGGACGTCCGCGTGCGAGAAGGTCAGCGCGCCGTCGTCGTCGACGTGGACTTCGAGATAGCGCTCGAGGGCTTCCCGTGCCGACGTCAGCAACGCCGCCGTGTCGGCTGCTTCGGTGGTCATGCCTTCCCTTCGGAAGCTTTGTCGACGGCCCCGCCGAAGCGGCGGTCCCGTTTCGCGAACTCGAGGCAGGCCCGCCACAGGTGAGTGCGGTCGAAGTCCGGGAAGAGCGTGTCCTGGTAGACCATCTCGGCGTAGGCCGACTGCCAGAGCAGGAAGTTCGACGTGCGCTGCTCCCCCGACGGCCGCAGGAACAGGTCCACGTCCGGCATGTCGGGCTGGTACAGGTACTTCCCGATGGTCTTCTCGGTGACCTTGTCCGGGTTCAGCTTCCCGTCGGCGACGTCCTGCGCGATCCGCCGCATGGCGTCACCCAGCTCGGCACGGCCGCCGTAGTTGACGCACATGGTCATGTTCAGCGCCGTGTTGTGCTTCGTCTTCTCCTCGGCGACCTGCAGTTCCTTGATGACGCTCGCCCACAGCTTCGGGCGGCGGCCCGCCCAGCGGATGCGGACGCCGATCGAACCGAGGTAGTCGACCTGGCGGCGGATGGTGTCGCGGTTGAAGCCCATCAGGAAGCGGACCTCCTCCGGGCTCCGCTTCCAGTTCTCGGTGGAGAACGCGTACACCGACAGCCATTTGACGCCCAGTTCCACGGCACCGCTGGCGACGTCGATCATCACCGCTTCGCCGCGTTTGTGGCCTTCGATCCTCGGCAGTCCCCGCTGGTTGGCCCAGCGGCCGTTGCCGTCCATCACCAGCGCCACATGCTTCGGGAGGAGTTCCTGGGGGATCTCCGGCGGCCGGGCACCGGACGGATGCGGCTCCGGCGCGCGAAGTTCGAATTGTGACGCCTTGTTCTCGCGTCCCCTGCGCAGCACCTTCGAGCCTCCTGATCGAGCGAACCTGTGCCTGCGACCCTACTGCGCCTGCGTGCTGGTCTCCCGCGCACGCCTCTCCACCAGCGGCAGCGACCGCAGCTGGCGCTCCAGATGCCACTGCAGATGGGCCGCGACCAGGCCGGACGCGTCCCGCCGCGGCACCGGCTGCGACGCCTCGGCCACCGGCCACTCGCCGTGCAGGAGCGCCGCGAGCAGGGTCAGCACCTCCGGGGAGGGGTGGACACAGCCGGGGACCCGGCAGTCCGGGCACATCGAGCCGCCGGCGGACACGCTGAACGCCTTGTGCGGCCCCGGCAGGCCGCAGCGGGCGCATTCGGTGATCGCGGGCGCCCAGCCGGCGTAGGCCATGGCCCGCAGGAAGAACGCGTCGAGGATGAGGGAACTGTCCCGTTCCCCGCCCGCCAGCGCGCGAAGGGCGCCGACGACGAGCATGTACAGCTTGAGCACCGGCTCGCCTTCTTCGGCGGACAGCCGGTCCGCCGTCTCGGCGATGGCGCTCGCGGCGGTGTAGCGCTGGTAATCGGCCACCAGTGGCAGCGCGAAGGCGTCGACCGTCTCGACCTGGGTGATCACGTCGAGGGTGCGGCCGGTGTAGAACTGGACGTCGACGTGCCCGAACGGCTCCAGCCGGGCCCCGAAACGCGATGACGTCCGACGCACGCCTTTCGCGACCGCACGGACCTTGCCGTGCCGCCGCGTGAGGAGGGTGACGATCCGGTCGGCCTCACCCAGCTTGTGCGTCCGCAACACCACTCCGGTGTCGCGATAGAGGTTCACCACCCCGACATCGTCCCACCCGGGACCGACATCGGGGTGGTGCGCCCCGGAATCAGCAGTAGCGGCCGTAACAGCTCGGCACGGACGCGGCCGCGACGATCGAGATGATGATCATCACGATGCCGAACACGCAGCCGATGCCGCCGATGATCGACGCGATCATGCACATGGTCCTCGTGGACCTCGACGCGTCCGCGGCGGCGGCGTAGTTGCCCTGCATCTTGTACGTGTTGACCTCGTTGGACTTCATGATCGCGAAGATCGCGATGATCCAGCAGAGGAAGATGCAGCCGATCGCCCAGCCCTTGTAGTCCTTGATGGCGTTGATGTCGCCACCGCCGCCCGGCATACCGCCCGGAGCGCCGTAAGGGGAAGGCTGGCCGTACGGGGCGGGCTGCCCGTAGGGAACGGGCATGCCGCCGGAGGGCGGCCCATAGCCAGGCTGCTGCTGTCCGTAGGGCTGCTGCTGGCCGTAGGGGTTGGTCATGAAAGTGGTCCTCGTTGTTCTTTCGGCTACGGGTCGGGCTAGATGCTCGCGGCGACCAGGACGATCCAGAGAATGGAGAACAGGCAGCCGACCCCGCCGATGATCGACGCGATCATGCACATGGTCTTCGTCGACTTCGACGCGTCCATGGCGGCGGCGTAGTTGCCCTGCATCTTGTACGTGTTGACCTCGTTGGACTTCATGATCGCGAAGATCGCGATGATCCAGCAGAGGAAGATGCAGCCGATCGCCCAGCCCTTGTAGTCCGGGATCGAGTTGATGTCGCCGCCACCGGGCATACCGCCCGGAGCGCCGTAGGGCGCGGGCTGACCGTACGGCGCGGGCTGACCATACGGCGCCGGCTGGCCGTACGGCATCGGGTTCGCGCCGGAAGGCTGGCCGTACGGCGCGGGCGTGGCGCCGGACGGGGGTCCGTATCCGGGCTGAGGCTGCTGGCCATAGGGCTGCTGGCCGGGGCCGGGCTGCTGGCCGTACGGGTTCGTCATCGGGTTCCCCACTTGTGTCGTGCTTCCCGACGGGTGGATCCCGCCGGTCGTTCCTTACTGCTGCGGTGTTCCGGGCCCGTTCGGCCCATCCGCTCCGGGCAACTGCTGCCTCAGCTGCTCCGGGGTGATCTTCTGCGTCGGCTCGGCTTCGTCGAACCCGGACGGCGCCTGCTGAGGCTGCTGCCCCGGGCGAAGGACCTGTGTCGGCTCGGACTCGCCCAGGGCCGGTCCAGGCTGGGACTCCGAGGACGGAGCCGCGGTTCCCTGCGGCTGCTGCCCGAACGGCTGGGACGGCTGCTGGCCGAACGGCTGCGGCGGCTGGGGCTGCTGGGGCGCGCTCAACTGCTGCTGCGGCTGCTGGCCGAACGGCGAGGGCGGCGCGGGGAACGACGGCGAAGCCGGCTGCGGCGGCTCGGGGAATCCTGGCGACTGGCCGAACGGCGCCGACGCGGTCGCGGCTTCACCCGGCACGACGACGGTGCTGAGGATCTTGTCGGCGAACGTCTGCTTCTTCTCGTCCCACAGCGGCCAGAGGTAACCGAGACCGCAGACCCAGCCGTCCAGGTTATGGCACAGGTCCCGGACGAAGGCCATCAGCGGGCCGATCGGCTGCCCGTCGCTCTCACGGACGAGCTTGATCTTCAGGATCTTCTTGCCGAGCGACTGGCCGGTGGTGCCCATCTTGAGCCACCGGTTGTAGACGGTCCAGGCGAACCCGGCGAGATAACCGAGACCGGCGATGAACAGGCCGAGCGTCTCAGGCCCCACCGCCGAGATGATCATGCCGATGATCGGGAGCACGACGATCGGGCCGAAGTCGATGAGCATCGCGCCCGCGCGCAGGCCCCAGTGGGCGTAGTCGGTCCGCGGGCCGAACTGGGCGGCCTGACCGAACGGCGAGGGCTGGCCCTGCTGCCCGAACGGGGAAGACTGCCCCGGCTGCTGGCCGAACGGAGACTGCGGCTGCGCGCCGAACGGCTGCGACTGCTGCGGCTGCTGCCCGAAGGGCGAGGGCTGCTCGCCGGGCGCTTGCTGCCCGAACGGCGAAGACTGGCCGGGCTGCTGCTGCCCGAACGGCGAGGGCTGCTCACCCGGCGTCTGCTGGCCAAAGGGCGAAGACTGGCCACCCTGCTGCGACTGCTGGGGCTGTTGCCCGAACGGCGAGGGCTGTTCTCCCGACGGCTGCTGTCCGAACGGCTGCTGCGGCTGCGGTGACTGCTGCCCCTCCCCCGGCGGGGGCCCCGATCCGGGCGGCGGCTGCTGTCCCGGCGGCTGCTGGCCGTAGGGAGTGGTCATCGAAATCCCCTCGCTGGTTCCTCGCCCCTGGCGCACGGGGCCTGTGCGGCGACCCGGGCTGAATGTACGGCATGGGTACACACCGACCAGACCGGTGCGCGGGAGCGTACTCGGTACCACCGACGATCCGGGCCTCGGCCCGGCACTCACACGTAGAGCGAGGTGAACGGGGCGAAGGGCAGGTTACGGATGACGAACCAGACGACGAACACGACACCGAACGCGAGCGGCGTCCAGCGCCAGTGCAGCCAGCTGTTCACCGCGCGGCCGCGGAGCCTGCCGACCGCCCAGGCGACGGTGCTCCAGACGAGCAGCAGAACGACCACAAAGGACACCGCGTTGTAGTGCAGCGCGGCGGGGATGTTCCCGTGCAGCACGCTGTACACCATCCGCATGCCACCGCAGCCAGGGCAGACGATACCCAACAGCGTTTTGGTGGGACAGACCGGAAGCGGCCCGCCCGGAGTGGTGGGATCGCCCAGCCAGAGCGCGACGCAGCCGAGTCCGGCGCCGGCGGCGATGGCCAGGGGTGGCCCCAGCGCGCGGGCCTTCGCCTTGAACCCGCGCGCCGGGAATCCCGTGTAGACGGACGTCGTCACGGCGTGAAGCTTCCCGCCGACGCGCCGATGATGACCATCACCACGATGAAGATGATGTACAGCAGGAAAAGAACGCCGGTGGAGATCGCTCCCCACATGGCCCACTTCTTCGCGTCGTCGGCGGCCTTCTGGGCTTCGGCGTGGAAGCCCTGCGACCACAACGTCTGCACCTGGCTCGACTTCACGATCGCCACGATACCCAGCGGCAAGCAGCACAACACCGTGCAGAGAATGGCCCACACCAGGTTGTTGTCCGGCGGCGGGCCGTAGTTCGGCATGCCGCCGTAGTACGGCTGCTGCGGCGGTGGCCCGCCCGGAGGCGGGTAGTTCGGGTACTGGTCGGTCATGAGGTCTCCCCCTCGATCGCCTCGATCAGCGGTAGGTGTTCACGTCGACCGAGGTCGCGAAGACACCGAGCACGACGACGAGGATGACGTACAGAACGGCGATCACGGCACCGACGATCGCCGCGATGATCGACCACTTCTTGGCCGCGTCGGCCGCTTCCTGAGCCGCGGCGGGCTGGCCCTGCGCCCAGAGGGTGTTCACCTGGTTCGCCTTGACGATCGCGACGATACCGAAGGGCAGGCAGCACAGGATCGTGGTGAGGATCGCCCACACCAGGTTGTTGTTGGGCGGCGGGCCGGGGTTGTTGAAGCCTCCACCGCCCTGAGGGTCGCCGGAGTAGTTGGGCAGGCCCTGGTTGTCGGTCATTTACCGCTTTCCCTTCACGAATGATATGCAGAACTACGACCCGGGCGCGCCGCCCGATCAGCGATCACCGGAGTCAAGGGTTGAGACTCTAAGGTCACCCGTCCGGTTCCACATCATCAACCGGTCTCCGCGACCGAATCGAGACATTCCGTTCAGTCAGAAGCCCAGCCGTCGCAACTGACGGGGGTCACGCTGCCACTCCTTGGCGACCTTGATGTGCAGGTCGAGGTAGACCTTCGAGCCGAGGAGCCCCTCGATCTGCTGCCGGGCGCGGGCGCCGACGTCCTTGAGCCGCTCACCCTTGTGCCCGAGGATGATGCCCTTCTGGCTCGGTCGTTCCACATAGAGGAACGCGTGCACGTCGATCATGTCGTCCCTGCCCTCGTGGGGCAGCATTTCCTCGACGGTGACGGCGATCGAATGCGGGAGCTCGTCCCGGACACCCTCCAGCGCCGCCTCGCGGATCAGCTCGGCGACCAGGGTCTGCTCCGGTTCGTCGGTGAGTTCGCCGCCCGGGTACAGCTGCGGCCCTTCGGGAAGGTGCCGCACCAGCAGGTCCGAGAGCGCGCCGACCTGGAAACCGTCCACAGCGGACACCGGGATCAGCTCGGCGAACTCCATGACCTCCTGCAGGGCGAGCAGCTGCTCGGCGACCTGCTCGGGTTTCACGAGATCCGTTTTGGTGACTACGCCGATCACCGGGGTGCGCTTGGCGATCTTCTTCAGTTCGGCGGCGATGAACCGGTCACCGGGACCGACTTTTTCGTTGGCGGGCACGCAAAGCCCGACAACGTCCACTTCGGACCATGTCGAGTGGACGATATCGTTGAGCCGCTCGCCGAGCAGGGTTCTCGGCCGGTGCAGTCCCGGTGTGTCGATGATCACCAGCTGCGCGTCGTCGCGGTGGACGATGCCGCGGATGGCGTGGCGGGTGGTCTGCGGTTTGCTGGAGGTGATCGCCACCTTGCTGCCGACGAGCGCGTTGGTCAGCGTCGACTTGCCCGCGTTGGGCCGCCCGACGAAACAGGCGAATCCGGAACGATGCGGCTCGGCCATCAGCTCAGCACCTTGCCGCTGGGATCGGCGAGATAGACCGGGGCGTCTTCGGCGATGTCCCGCACCGCCTGGAGCGAGGCGCCGTTCAGGAGGGCGTCACCGCTGACGACGACGGCGGCCTCGATTCCTTCGGCCCCACTCGAAACGGCGGCGGCGACGGCGGCCTGCAGCGCGGTGAGCTTGAGCGACGGCTGGTCGATCGTGCTCGCCGCGTAGGTGCGGCCGTCGGTGTCGCGGAGCGCGGCGCCCTCGGCGGCCTGGGTGCGGGCTCGCGCGGACCTGGCCAGGGTCACCAGCTTCTGGTCTTCGGCGTCCAGCTCAGGCATGTTCGACACTCCTGTCACTTTCATCGGGCTGCGGGACCCGGGTCCGGCGCCTGCCCTGGGCAGCGTCGGTCACCGCGTCCGCGTCGGCGGGGTGGACGACCACCGTGGTGATCCGCATCCGCCCGCGCCGGTCCTTACCGCCTTCGGCGAACAGCCGAAGTCCGGCGACCTCGGCTTCGGCCCCCGGCAGCGGGACCCTACCCAGTCGCTCGGCGAGCAGCCCGCCCACGGTCTCCACGTCGTGGTCTTCGAGGTCGATCCCGAACAGTTCGCCCAGGTCGTCGATCGAGAGCCGGGACGAGACGCGGACCGCGCCGTTTTCGAGTTCTTCGACCTCGGGACGTTCGTCGGTGTCGGATTCGTCGGTGATCTCGCCGACGATCTCCTCGAGGATGTCCTCGATGGTGAGCAGGCCGGCGGTGCCGCCGTACTCGTCGACGGCGATCGCCATGTGGTTGTGGGAGACCTGCATCTCCTTGAGCAGGTCGTCGAGCCGCTTCGAGTCCGGCACGAAGCTCGCCGGGTTCATCAGCTCCTCGACCAGGCGCTGCGAGCCGCCCTCGGCCATGTACGCGGGCATGAGGTCCTTGATGTTGACCACGCCCACCACGTCGTCGACGGAGTCGCCGATCACCGGCAGCCGGGTGAACCCGGTCCGCAGGGCCAGCGCGAGCGCCTGGCGCACGGTCTTGTCGTGCTCGATCCAGACGATCTCCGTCCGCGGCACCATGACCTCGCGCGCGATGGTGTCACCGAGCTCGAACACCGAGTGGATCATCTCGCGCTCGGATTCCTCGACGACGCCGCGTTCCTGGGCGAGGTCGACCAGTTCGCGCAGTTCGACCTCGGAGGTGAACGGGCCTTCGCGGAAGCCTCGACCAGGGGTGATGGCGTTACCGAGGACGATCAGCAGCCTGCTGAGCGGGCCGAGGATCGAGCCGAGGACGCGGACGGGACCCGCGACGACCAGGCCGATCCGGTACGGGTGCTGGCGGCCGAGGGTGCGCGGCCCGACGCCGATGAGCACGTAGCTCACCACGACCATCACGCCGGCGGCGACCACGACGGCGAGCCACAGTGGCCGGACCCAGCCGAGGACGTCGACGGTGACCAGCACGGTGGCGGTCAGCTCGCAGGTCATGCGCAGCAGCAGGATCAGGTTGATGTGACGGCGGCGTTCGGCGATGACCAGCGCGAGCTGACGCGCGCCGGGGCGGCCGAGCCGGACGAGGCCGTCGGCACGGGCCTTGGAGACCGTGCTGACCGCCGCGTCGGCGGCCGCGAACACCCCGGCGAGCAGGATCAGCGCGATGGCGATGATCAGCAGTGCCGCGGGACTACCCATTTCGGCGCCGCCTAGGCCGGCGGTTCGTCGGCGGGCACGGCGTCGAGGCCGGCGGTCCCGAGGAGCCTGTCGTCCGCGGAGCGCTGCGCGTCACGCTTGTTGAGCGCGGCCACGGCCGCCTGGAACTCGCCGAGGATCCGCTTCTGCAGGCCGAACATCTCGCGTTCCTCGGCTGGTTCGGCGTGGTCGTAGCCGAGCAGGTGCAGCACGCCGTGCGTGGTGAGCAGGTGCAGCTCGTCGATCAGCGAGTGACCGGCCGTCTTGGCCTGGTCCTTCGCGAACGCCGGGCACAGCACGATGTCGCCGAGCAGCGCGGGAGACGCGTCCGGCGCGTCGGGGCGGCGCGACGAGTCGAGCTCGTCCATCGGGAAGGCCATCACGTCGGTGGGACCGGGCAGGTCCATCCACCGCTCGTGCAGGTCCTCCATCACCTCGAGGGTGACGAGCAGGATGGACAGCTCGGCGAGCGGGCTGACCTCCATCTTGTCGAGCGCGAAGCGGGCGGCCGACACGATGGAGGCCTCGTCGACGTTCACGCCCGATTCATTGGCGATCTCGATGCTCATTTCTCATCCCCGATAGTGCGCGCGACCGCGAATCCGTAGACAGACCTTCGGCCTGCCTCCGCATTAGCGGGGCCTTCGGCCGAGAACGCGCGCGCCTTGGTCGATTCGGGCAACGGGCGCTCGGTCCTCATCTCCGTTGCCCTTTCCAGCCGTTGCTCTTGTCCTGGCTGTCCTGCAGCGCCTGCCACTTCTCGTACGCGTCGACGATGTCGCCGACGAGCTTGTGCCGCACCACGTCCTGGCTGGTGAGCTGGGCGAAGTGCAGGTCCTCGACGCCTTCGAGGATGTCGCGGACCACCCGCAGGCCGCTCTTCTGGCCGCTGGGGAGGTCGACCTGTGTGACGTCGCCGGTGACGACGATCTTGGCGCCGAACCCGAGCCGGGTGAGGAACATCTTCATCTGTTCCGGCGTGGTGTTCTGCGCCTCGTCGAGGATGATGAAGGCGTCGTTGAGCGTGCGGCCGCGCATGTACGCCAGCGGCGCGATCTCGATGGTGCCCGCCTGCATCAGCCGCGGGATCGACTCGGGCTCGACCATGTCGTGCAGCGCGTCGTAGAGCGGGCGCAGGTACGGGTCGATCTTCTCGTTGAGCGTGCCCGGCAGGTAGCCGAGGCGCTCACCGGCTTCGACCGCCGGACGGGTCAGCACGATGCGCGTGACCTGCTTCGCCTGCAGTGCCTGGACGGCCTTCGCCATGGCGAGATACGTCTTGCCGGTACCGGCGGGGCCGATGCCGAAGACGATCGTGTGCTTGTCGATGGCGTCGACGTACCGCTTCTGGTTGAGCGTCTTGGGCCGGATCGTCTTGCCGCGCCGGGAGATGATGTTCATGCTCAGCACTTCGGCCGGTGACTCGTGGTCACCGGTGGAGAGCATGCCGACGGTGCGGCGGACGGTGGCCGGGTCGACCTGCTGGCCGCGGCCGGCGAGCGTCACGAGTTCGGCGAAGACACGCTCCGCGAAGGCGACGTCGGCGGGGGCGCCGGTCAGGGTGACCTCGTTGCCTCGGACGTGGACGTCGGCGGAGAGGAGTTCCTCGGCGACGCGGAGGTTTTCGTCCCTCGATCCGAGCAGGCTGAGCGCGGCGGCGTCGGGGATGGGGAATCGGGACTGGGCCGCCTCGGTGATCGCGGCGTCGTCGGTCTTCGTCGGGATGACGTCCGCGGGAACGTCGGGTCGGGCGGCTTCACCCGGTACGGTTCCGGCCACGTGGCCTCGGGCCTACTTCCTGCGCTTACGCTGCGATTTTCAACGACAGTGACAAGTTCGATGCTACTGGTTGCGGGTGTCGGCACGCAGTCCGGTTTCCGCGGGGCGCGCGCTTCAGCGTCCGAAATGCCCCAGCTGCTCGCCGCCGAGCACGTGCGCGTGCACGTGGAAGACGGTCTGCCCGGCGTCACCGTCGGTGTTGAACACCACCCGGTAACCGGACTCGGCGATCCCCTCGATCTCCGCGACCTTCTTGGCGGTCGAGGCGACGTCCGCCAGCAGCCGCGGATCGGCCGCGGCCAGCTCGGCGATGTTCCGGTAGCGCTTCTTCGGCACGACGAGCACATGCACCTTGGCCTGCGGCGCTATGTCCCGGAAGGCATACGTCGTCTCGTCCTCGTACACCTTGTCGGACGGGATCTCGCCCGCGATGATCCGCTCGAACAACGTCTCCGCGTCACTCATCCCCCCACCTTATCCCCAGCACACGACGAGAACCGTTGACACCATTGTGACATCGGAAGCGCCGAACTCGGGGTTCCGACCGGCCCCGGCCGGATAAGATCGGCTGCTCGCAAGGGGGATTCATGACGATCCAGACTCCCGCCGCGCCGCCGTCGGCCGGTGGTACGACCCGACCACAACGGTCCCGCCTGGCACAGTGGACCGGACCGCGCACGCCGGCGCGGCTGCGGCGCATCGGCATCGTGTTGACGCTCGCCTGCCTGGTGACCGCCGTGCTCAGCCTGGTCAGCGGCACCTCCATCGTCGGCGCGATCGACGACGCGGGAAACCGCGACGCGACGTTGGCGCAAGCCGCGGGCGAGATCTACCAGGCGCTCGCGGACGCCGACGCGATGGCCACCAGCGGCTACGTCTCGTCCGGCCAGGAGCCGCCCGCGATCCGCGCCCGCTACGACGCCGACCTCGACCACGCCGGCAGGCGGCTCGCGGAGGCGTCCCGGCTGATCGCTCCGGACGATCCGGCCGCGAAACCGCTGGACACCATGATCACCGGGCTGCCCGCCTACACCGGGCTGATCGAGACGGCGCGCACGTACAACCGGCAGGGACTGCCGCTCGGCCAGTCCTACCTGGCGCAGGCGTCCACTCAGATGCGCACCCAGCTGCTGCCCGCCGCCCAGTCCTTGCGCCATACCGAGGTGAGCGCGCTGAACGCGGACTACCGGCGCGCCAGCGCCCTGCCGATCGCGGTGGTGGTGTTCGGGCTGGCGCTGCTGGTCATCGCGCTCGACTTCTCCCGGAAGGAGTTCCGGCGGACCCGCCGCAGGCTGAACCCCAGCGTCGCCGCCGCTTGCGTCGCGGTCGTCGCCGGTCTGCTGTGGTGGTCGGTGGCCACGGTGTCCACCGGCAACGCGCTGGCCGACGCCAACGAGGCCAGCGACGCCGCGACCGCGCTGGACGAGGCGAGCACACTCGTCCTGCAGGCGCGCAGCAACGAAAGCCTCGTGCTGGTCGCCCGCAGTGGCGGCAGCGCGTCCGACGACGATTTCACCGGCCGGATCGACCGGTTGCTGGCGGGCGACGGGCCGCTGGCCGTCGCCGGGGCCAACGGTGTGGACGTCGGCGTCATCCGCGAGGCCGCCGCCACCTGGGCCGACGCGCACAAGAATCTGCGGAAGGCCGACGACGAGGGCCGCTACGCCGACGCCGTACAGGCCGCCGTCAGTACCGGCGCGGGCAGTTCGGGTGCCGCGTTCACCGCCCTGGACAAGGCCGTCGGCGACGCGGGCGACAGCGCGCGGGCCCGGCTGTCCGCCGCGACCGGTGCCGCTGGCGACGCAAGTGCCTTGCTCGGGTTCGGCCCCGCCGTGTTGTTCGCGCTGGCCGCCGCCGGATTCGCGATCGGTATCGCACGCCGAGTGGAGGAGTACCGATGACCGGCCCGGTGAAACCCACGATCAACGTCCGGCGGCCGGTGGCCGTCCTCGCCGTCGCGGCGGTGTTGTCGCTGGGCAGCATCGCCGTGCCTTCGTTGCACGGCAACCAATCCGTGGCCGTGTCCACCGACGGCTCGGACACGAAGGCGCCGTCGGCGAAGCGGCCGGAGTGCGGCACCATCAAGGACAGCCTGCGCCCGTCGGGCCCGTTGCCGTCGCCCGGCGCCATGCCGTCCGGCTCGACCATGGCGAAGATCCAGCAGCGCGGTCGCCTGATCGCGGGCGTCGACCAGGGCAAGTACCTGCTCGGTTACCGCAACTCGCAGACCGGGCTGCTCGAAGGCGCCGACATCGACATCGTCCGCATGATCGCCCAGGCGATCCTCGGCGATCCGGACAAGGTCCAGTACGTCGTACGCGACGTCGCCGACCGGACGCGCCTGATCGAGCAGGGCCAGGTCGACGTCGTGGTCAACACGTTCAGCGCGACCTGCGACCGGCAACGCTCGGTGGAGTTCTCCACCGCCTACTACGACGCGACCCAGCGACTGCTGGTGCCGGCGAAGTCCGGTGTGGACGGAGTCGAGCAGCTGGCGGGAAAGAAGGTCTGCACGTCGATCGGCTCCACCACCGAGGTCGTTCTGCGAAAACCTCAGTACAAACTGGACGTGGTCACGCTGGCCGGTATCCCCGACTGCACGGTCGCGTTGCAGCAGGGCAAGGTCGACGCGGTGTCCAGCGACGACGGCATCCTCGCCGGGATGGCCGCGCAGGACCCCCAGACCAAGGTCGTCGGGCAACCGCTGGCCAACGCCTACTACGGCGTCGGGATGGCGCCGCAGCAACAGGACTTGGTGCGCTTCGTCAACAAGCTGCTCGAACGCGACCGCGCCAACGGCAGTCTCGCCGCGAGCGCCCGGAAGTGGCTGGGCGCCCAGCTGAACCCGGTGCCGCCGATCCCGGCGGCCCGCTACCGCGACTAGGACGCGCCCACCGCAGCCAGGGCGACGGTCCGTGAAGGCCACGTCACCGCTACCGAGCCGGTCAGGGCCTTAGGGCCAAGGGGTGTCTTAGGTACGTACCGCCGGTGCGCTGATGGCGGTTTCGCGTGACTGAACGGACGACACGCGTGTCGGGATGGACGACACGCGTGATCGGGCGGACGACTCGCGGTGAAACCCTGGCCGCGTCGTGTCGTCCGTCCAGTCACGCGTGTCGTCCGCCGGACCACGCGTGTCGTCCGCCGGACCACGCGTGTCGTCCGGTCGATCACATGACATCGCCGGTGCTGATCGCCCTAGGTTCGCTCCAGGGTGATCACGGTCCACGCACCGAGCCGGATCGGCACCCCGGCCGGAACGTCGACCGGGGTGTTGCGCTCGATCACGTCGGTCGTGTCACCGACCGACGTGCCGTTGGTCGAACCGAGGTCGACGACGTCCCAGCCGCCGTCGGACCGGGCCACCAGCACGGCGTGCTGCGCGGACACGCCCGGATCCAGCGGCGGGCCACCGAGGTCGATCTCCGGGTTGGTCCCGCGCGAACGGCTTCGCCTGCCGATCGCGACCTGGTCGCGGTCCAGCTCGAACCGCCGTTCCGGGCAATAGAGCGGAAAGTCCATCTCCGCCGCCTCCGAACCCTCACGACGGCGGACCTCGTCGAACCAGGCACGGTCCGCCCGCACCACGGCCGTCCAGCGCGACCGCACCGTCTGTGCCACGACCGGGGACGGCGCGGGCAGGTCGTTGTCGAACCCGCATTCCTCGCAGAACCTGCCTTCTCTCGGCACCTCGCAGCGGGCGCAGGTCAGCCCTCCGGCCACCGGTGCCGACGTCTCCGGCGCGGCCGGCGCCGTGGCGGCCCCGAGCACGAGGCCGCAGACGTCGCAGTAATCGGTGGCCGTCGAGTCGTGCCCGGCCACGCATACCGGCACGGGTCAGCCCTCGCCGCGGACCCGGCTGGTCCGCCGCGATCGGATGTCCAGCTCCATCTCGGCCTCGTCGGAGACCTTGCCCTTCAACCGCACGGTGCCGGTCGCGGCGTCGTCCACGTCGACCACCTTCTCCAGCATGTCGAGCTTGTCCCGGTCACCCGCCGCGGTGGCCAGCGCCACCGCGCGGCCGAGGCGCGCGGTGGCCGTGCGCTCGTCGCCGTCGCGGCGTGCGGCGAGCCCCTGCTCGACCGCGTCCGCGTACTCGGACTGTCCGGTGTAGTGCGCGACCTTCCTGCTGACCTTGGCCGACAACGCGTCGTCGTCGGTCCACACGGCCCGGATCAAGCCCTGCGCGAGGGTTTCCGTGGAACCACCGCGGACCACCATCGCCCGGCCGGCGAGCATCTCCGCGCCGACGGCCTGCGTGGGTACCTCGACGCACACGTGGTACTCGCGGCTCTCCGCGCCCCAAGCGCCGAGCGGGTAGTCGCCGTGCAACGGCCCGGTCTGCACTCGCTTCGCGGTCAGGTCCTCGACCTCCGGCGCGACCTGCTTGACGAACTTGATCTGCGCGCCCTTCGGCGTCCACAGCCGCAACGACACGTCCGCGACCCGTTTGCCCATCGCCGAATTCATGATCGCGTGGAAGTCGGCGGCCAGGTTCTCCGGCTTCGCCACGATGTCGACCGTGCCCAGCAACGCGGACGCGATCTTGCGTACCTCCGCGACCTTCCAGTCGGTACCGACACCGCGGCAGTCACAGCTGAACACGCCGGTGCACGCTTCGATCTCCTGCTCCAGCACACCGGGGCTGTCGCCGTTCTGGCCGTCGGTGAGCAGCAGCGCGTGCCGGATCGCACCGGGATGCTGCTCGGCGATCTGCCGCGCGAGGCCCAGCCAGTTGGAGAACGCGGTGCCCCCGCCCGCGGAAAGCTTGCGCACCGCCGTCGTCGCTTCGGCCCTGGTCTGGGCGTCGGCCAGCGCCGCGCCCCGCTTCGGGTAGATCTGCCGCGCGCTGGTCGCGCCCGAGATCACGGCGAACAGCACACCGTCGCGGAGCTGCTCGATCGCGACCGCGGTGGCCGCGCGCGCCGAGGCGATGCGGTCGCCATGCATCGACCCGGAGGTGTCGATGATCAGCATCTCCAGCGCCTCGGCGGCCACCGCGGGGGCGGCGTCCCCGGTGGCGGTCACCGACACGACCGCGTCCACCCTGGTCGCCCCCGCCGAAAGATAGGCGTTCTGGTCGACGGCGACGACGAACTCTGCTTCTGCACTCATACCTGTGCCCCCTCCAAAGGGATGACTACGACGCTGATGTTGTCCCGGCCGCCGGCGGCCAGCGCGAACTCGGTGAGCCGCTCGGCGACGGCCAGCGGTGTCGCCCCTTGCCCCGCACCCGCCACGAATTCGCCGATCCGCCCGGCCTCGGGTGCCTCGTTCCACAGGCCGTCCGAACAGACGAGCAGGGTTCCTGCACCGTCCTGGTGCACGGAGACGACGTCGGGGTCGGGCAGCATGTCCGGGCCGAGCCAACGGGTGATGGTGTGCGCACGGCGGTCGGCGAACGCGGCCGCCTCGTCCATGAGCCCCTCCGCGACGACCTCGGCGGCCCACGAGTGGTCGTGGGTGAGCAAGCGGCTGTCCGGACCGGCGAGCCAGTACGCCCGAGTGTCACCGACCCACCCGACGGTCACCTTGCCGTCGGCGACGTATGCGGCCACGAGTGTGCAGGATGGCCCGTCCGGCAAGGGATTCGGACCGTCCAAAGTGGCCACGGCGGTACCGGCGGCGGCCACCGCCGCGCGGACGCGGGCGACCGGTTCCGCCGGCGCCTCCGCGCCGAGCAGCACCGCCAGTGCCGCCTCGGACGCCGTTCGCGCGGCGCGTTCGGGCCGTCTCGTAGTGGACACACCATCACACACCACGGCGGCGGTGGTCCCGTCGAGGAGGCGGCCGAGCGCGATCGCGTCCTCGTTGCGGCTGTGCACCAGACCCCGGTCGCTGACCCCCGCCAGGGAGCCGAGGTCGATGGTCGTCCGATCGGCCGGATCCGGCAGGCGCAACCCGCAGTCGTCGCAGTACTCGGTCGTGGTGCCGCACACCGTGCCGCACGCCGGGCACTTCCGCGCGGTCTCCTTCGCGACGGCCTCGACGGAGGTGCTTCCCTTGCGCAGCAAGGAACTACCGCACGCCTCGCAGAACCGATCGCCGAGCCCGACCGGTTCGGCGCACGCCGGGCACGCACTGGTCCGTACGGTCACACCCATGACACCGGCCGGACGGAGTTGGCCAGATCGACCAGGTCGATCCGGAGGTCTTCGTCGGTGGCCAACCGAGCGCCCGCTCGCAGCTCGGTCTCCAACGCGGACCGCACGCCATGCTCGGTCCAGGGGCAGCCGAGCAACGGCGGGCGAGCCTCGCCGGTCTTCGCGACCAGCGGCAACGCGGCCTGGAACACCGATGCGCGGACCTCGTGCCCAGTGGCCTGGTCCAGGGTGAGCCTGCCGACCCGATCGGCGGCGGCACGCAGTGTGCCCTCGTCGACCTGGCCACCGATCATCACCCGCACGGCGACGGTCTGCGCGGTCACGTATTGGCTCGACGTGGGTGCGACCGTGTCCAGCGCGGCGAGCGCCGCCGCGGGCCGACCGGCACGCAACGCCACCCGCGCCTGGCCGAACGCCGCGTCCGCGATATCCGGGTTCGCCCGGTTGACCTGCAGGTAGTAGCGGCCCGCCACATCGTCGTCGGCGGCGGATTCCGCTGCCGCGGCCAGTGCCAGTTTCGGGGCGGACTCGCCGGGCAGCGTCGCGAGCACGGTGCCGAACGCGGTGGTCGCGGCCCGCGCGTCACCCGCGGTCAGGGCCGCCACCCCGGTGAGCCAATCGCCGCGCCAGTCACCGGGCAGGTCGGTTCGCAAACGCTGCAACGCTTCCCGGGCCGAATCGACGTCGCCGAGTTCCAGGTGCGCGCGAATCACCCGCAAGCGCAGCTCGACGCTGGGTGTAGCGGTACCGGCCGCGAGGCGCAGGATCTCCTCCGGCGCCGCCGACGACACCGTGGCGAGCAGGCCTGCCGCCGGGTCGGTCGTGTCGACGAGCGGAACGGGCAGCGCTCGGGCGACCGCCACCGGGTCCGGGCGGCCAGGGGCGCCCACGTCGCCCAGCAGGCCGATGCCGAACACCGATCGGGACGGACCGAACAACGTGGACACGCCGGGGCGTGCTTGGCCGTCCTCGACGGCGAGCACCTCCCGCAGCACACCGTTCAGCTGATCGGCCATCTCCTCGGCGGACGCGAAACGCCGCATCGGATCAGGGTCGGTGGCGCGGAGCACCACCCGGTAGAACGACTCGTGCTCGGAGAGCAGCTTGTCGGTGGCCGGGTCGGGCAGTGGCACCGGCTTGCCTGCCCGCAACGGCGAGATACCCAGCGCCATCACCATGAGCGTGCGCCCGACGGTGTGGATGTCGGCGGCGGGCGACGGTCCCTCGGACTCGAAGTCCGGTGCCTGATAGCCGGGCGTGCCGTACCAGTCGAAGCCGTCGGCGTTCTCGAACGGCACGACCGCGCCCATGTCGATCAGCTTGAGCCGTCGTTCGTACTGGATCACGTTGTCGGGTTTGAGGTCGCAGTAGGCGAGGCCCTGGCTGTGCAGGTAGCCGAGCGCGGGCAGGATCTCCAGGCCATAGGAGATGACCTGGGGCAGCGGCAGTGGCGCGAGGCGCGTGCCGACGGCCTTGCCGCTGTCCTCGACGAGCTTGCGCAGCGACGAACCGCCGACGTACTCCATCACGATGTAGCCGATGGGTTTGCCGTCGTCGCCGGGATGCTCCACGAAGTTGTGGATCATGACGATGTTCGGGTGGTTCACCTCGGCGAGGAACCGTCGCTCGGCCTCGGCGGCCGCGCGGGCGGCCGGGTCGTCGATGTCGAGCAGTCCCTTGAGCACGACCCACCGGTCGTTGACGTTGCGGTCGGTGGCGAGGTAGATCCAGCCGAGCCCGCCGTGCGCGAGGCAGCCCTGGACGAGGTACTGGCCGCCGACGAGCGTTCCCTTGGCGAGCGACGGCACGAAGTTGAACGGCGTGCCGTCCCTGGGGCAGAACCCCCGCAGCCGTCCGGGTTGCCCGTCTTTGCCGCGGCCGACGGGCTGGTCGCATTTGCTGCAGTACCGCTTGTTCTCGGCGACCTGCGGGTCCTTGAGGATGGCCGCTACGGGGTCCACCCTGGGCACCGCGGGGACGTCGACGAGCCCCGCGCCGAGACCACCGCCACGCCGCGACGAGGACTGGGCGGTCGAGGTGGCGGAGGTCCGGCGCGACGCGCGGCCGTTGAGCTTGCTGACCGAGGACGAGGTGGCGGCCTCCGACCTGGCGGAGGTCGCGGCGGCCATCCCACACGTATCGCAGTAGCCGCCGTCAAGCGCGCCGTCACAACCCGGCTGCGAGCACTCCCCCTCCGGCACGGGCGCGCTCATGGCCACCGGCACCACGGCGGCCATCCCACACGTATCGCAGTAGCCGCCGTCAAGCGCGCCGTCACAACCCGGCTGCGTGCACTCCCCCTCCGACACCCGCGCGGTCGTGGCCACCGGCACCGCGGCGGCCATCCCACACGTATCGCAGTAGCCGCCGTCAAGCGCGCCGTCACAACCCGGCTGCGTGCAACGATCCTCCTGGCTCATGCCGAACCGCCTCCGCTGTCCGTGCCGGGCTCGACGAGCAACCGGCGGAAGTTCCCCAGATCCCTGGTGGCAGCGGCCAGATCGGACGGCCGCCGCCACAACGTCGCCTTGATCCGCTCGGCGACCGCCATCACCGCGTCGTCCTCGGCCAACCCCAGCCGGACGGCCCGGGCCTGGTAGGCACCGAACCGTCCGCGCAGTTCCTCGCGCCGCTCCAGCAATCCCGTGGCGAGCTGCCGCGCCGCACGCAGTTCCGCGTCGGCGGCCGCGAGATCACGCCGTACCCTGGCGGCCCCCGCGTCGCGCATGGCCCAGCTCAGATCGTCCAGCCGCGCCAGCGCGGCCCGCAGTTCCGGCACCCTGTCCACCGGCAAGGCAGGCAATTCGCCGACCACTCGCTCGGCGGCCGCCACGTAGTCGTCGGCGGTGGCCGCCCGCAGTTCGTCGAGCGCTTGCGCGGAACCGGCGAGTTCGGCCCGCGTCTGCTCCCAGCCGTCCCGCAGCGCGAGCAGCCGGTCGACCCGCGCGCGTTCCTCGGCGAGCTCGGCGGTGAGCCGGGCCAAGGTGTCGTCGAGCGGCCGGTCGGCCAACGCGAGTGGGTCGTTGCCCGCGAGTTGCTCGATCTCGCGGATCCGCGGCACCACCGAGGCGGGCGCCTGTCCCAGCGCGGCGTCGTCGTCGGCGAGCCGTCGTGCCTGTTCCAGCAACGGCGCGAAAGCCTTGAGGGTGGCGGAATTCAGTTCGTCACACCGGAGAGCCAGCTCACTGACCTGCCGGTACGCGTCGTTCATCCGAGCCGTCAACGCCGCCAGGGTGATCGACTCGACCTGCTCGGCCGCCCCGGTCAACCCGCGCTCGGGTAGGGGCACCGCCCGCCGGGATACCTCGACGGACGGCTCGACGAGCAGTCGTCGCAGCTCGACGACCTCGGGCTGCCCCAGTTTGGAACGCCGTCCCCGAACCTGTTCGGCTTCGGCGAGCACCGCGCGGTAGGTGTCGAAGTCCCGCCACAAGCCCGCGAGCACGACCTCGGCCGCGGCCCACCGCTCGGCGGTGATCCCGGAGGACAGCTTGGCGGTGAAGAGCCGGTGCCCCGGATGCCGGTCGAGTTCGACGAGCGCGTTGGCCATGGCGGTCGCGTCGATCTGGTGCCGGTCAAGGGCACTGGCCAGCGCGGCAGCATCACTTTCCGTCAACGCACCCCCCACCATTCGCTTCAGCCGCTCCGCTGCCCCGAAAGTCTCGCAGATCCACGCCGACCCCAACACAAAACAGCGAGATCCACACCGTCAAAACGACCCACACCCCAGCTTCACTACGCACGCTCCGCTTTGCTTTGCCGCCAGGCGAGGGCCGCCAGGCCCTATGCCGGTCGCCGCTTCGCCTACGCACGCTCCGCTTTGCTTGGCTGCTTGGCCGCCAACCCCCGCCGACCGCACCGTGGGGGGTCCGGGGGGCTCGGCCC
>NZ_JBHVKW010000096.1:0-33159 GCF_042797905.1 Amycolatopsis sp. NPDC057786 | reverse complement strand
GCCCCGCGCCGTGCGCGGGGCCCTGCCGTTGGCTCTCTCGTGAAGAGGGAGCTTACTTCTTCTTCGCGGCGGCCGAAGTCCGCTTGGCCGGAGCCTTCTTCGCGGGAGCCTTGGCAGCGGTCGCCTTGGCGGCCGGCTTCGCGGCGGCCTTGGTGGCGGTCGCCTTCTTGGCCGTGGTGGCGCGAGTCGTGGCCTTGGCGGCGGTCTTCGGCGCGGCCTTGGTGGCGGTCGTCTTGGCCGCCGCCTTGGTCGCGGTCGCCTTGGCGGCCGGCTTCGCGGCGGCACGCGTCGTCGTGGCGGCGGCGCGGGTCCGCGTGGTCGTGGAACGCGTCGCGGCCGGGCGGCTGGCGGCCGTCCGGGTCGTCGTCGCGCGGGTGGTGGTGGCGCGGGTGGAGGTGCCGGCGGTCGCGCGCTTCACAGCGGTGGCCTTCGGCAGCTTCTTCGAACCACTGATGACGTCCTTGAAGGTCGTGCCGGCGCGGAACGCGGGCACGTTGGTCTTCTTGACGCGAACGGTCTCACCGGTGCGCGGGTTCCGCGCGGTGCGGGCGGCGCGGGCGCGCTTCTCGAACACACCGAAGCCGGTGATGTTCACCTTCTCGCCCTTGTTGACCGTCCGGATGATGATGTCGACAAGGCCATCGACGGCCTCCGACGCGACCTTCTTGTCGCCCAGGCGCTCCGACAGCGCCTCGATCAGCTGGGCCTTGTTGGCCATTCCAGTCCTCCAAGAAGAACTACTTGTACACGGCCCCGTCGGCCGACTTAGCGCACACGGTATTACCAATGCAGCACAAATTCCAAACGACGCGCGGAAATTTCCCTTGTCTCGGGGGCTGTTCCGCCTCCCGAGGGACCCCTTCAGGGCCTCTCGAGGTGCCGTTCGGTGTGGTTTCGGGGCTGGTGTGAAGGACCCCGGCCGGGGTGCGGATTCCCTGCTCAGCAAGGGAATCCGCCCCCTTCGGCCGACCTTAGGAGGAGGCCGCCGGGAGGGTCACCGGCTTCCAGGAGGGGCGCCGGGTCTCGAAAGTGTCGATCTCCTCCGCGTGGCGGAGTGTCAGGGCGATGTCGTCGAGCCCTTCGAGGAGCCGCCAGCGGGTGTAGTCGTCGATCTGGAAGGGCGCGGTGAAGTCCTTGGCTCGTACCGTCTTCGACTCGAGGTCCACCGTGACCTCCGTACCGGGCTCGTTTTCGAGCAGCTTCCACAGCAGTTCGACGTCCGCCTGCTCGACCTGAGCGGCGACGAGGCCCTGCTTGCCGGAGTTGCCGCGGAAGATGTCCGCGAACCGGGAGGAGATCACGACCCGGAATCCGTAGTCCATCAAGGCCCACACCGCGTGCTCGCGGGAGGAACCGGTGCCGAAGTCCGGGCCCGCGACCAGGACCGACCCGTTCTTGAAGGCCTCTTGGTTGAGGATGAACGACTCGTCGGAACGCCAGGCGGCGAAGAGCCCGTCCTCGAAGCCGGTGCGGCTCACGCGCTTGAGGTAGACCGCCGGGATGATCTGGTCAGTGTCCACGTTGGACCTGCGCAGCGGGACCCCGACGCCGGTGTGGTGGGTGAACGCGTCCATGTTGGGAACTCCTTCGCGGATGTCAGCGATGTCAGTGCCGTCAGCGAGCGACTGCGGGCTGCAGGTCTTCGGGGCTGGACAGCGTGCCCCGCACGGCCGTGGCGGCCGCGACGAGCGGCGAGACCAGGTGCGTCCGGCCACCCTTGCCCTGCCTGCCTTCGAAGTTGCGGTTCGAGGTCGACGCGCTCCGCTCGCCCGGCTTGAGCTGATCCGGGTTCATGCCGAGACACATCGAGCAGCCCGCCTGACGCCATTCCGCGCCCGCTTCGGTGAAGACCCGGTCCAGCCCTTCGGCTTCCGCCGCCTGGCGGACGCGCATCGAGCCGGGGACGACGAGCATCCGGACCGAGTCGGCGACCTTGTGCCCGCGCAGGACCTCCGCGGCGGCCCTCAGATCCTCGATACGGCCGTTCGTGCACGAGCCGAGGAAGACGGTGTCCACCGCGATCTCGCGCAGCGGCGTGCCCGGCTTCAGGTCCATATAGGACAGGGCCTTCTCAGCGGCGACGCGCTCGTTCTCGTCGCCGATCCGCTCGGGGTCCGGCACCTCGGCGCTCAGCGGGAGCCCCTGGCCTGGGTTCGTGCCCCAGGTCACGAAAGGCGTGAGCTCGTCGGCGTTCAGGCGCACCTCTGCGTCGAAGACGGCGTCCTCGTCGGTGCGGAGTTCGCGCCAGTTTTCGACGGCGGCGTCCCAATCGGCGCCCTGCGGCGCGTGCGGACGGCCCTTCAGATAGGCGAACGTCGTCTCGTCCGGCGCGATGAGCCCGGCGCGCGCGCCCGCTTCGATGGACATGTTGCACACCGTCATCCGGGCTTCCATCGACAGCTTTTCGATGGCCTCGCCGCGGTACTCGAGGACGTAGCCCTGCCCGCCGCCGGTGCCGATCTTCGCGATCACCGCGAGGATGATGTCCTTCGCGGTGACGCCGGGGCGCAGCGCGCCGTCGACCGTGATCGCCATCGTCTTGAATGGACGGAGCGGCAGGGTCTGCGTCGCCATCACGTGTTCGACCTCGGAGGTGCCGATGCCGAACGCCATCGCGCCGAAGGCGCCGTGCGTCGAGGTGTGACTGTCGCCGCACACCACGGTCATCCCTGGCTGCGTCAGGCCCAGCTGCGGGCCGATGACGTGCACGATGCCCTGCTCGGCGTCGCCCATCGGGTGCAGCCGGACGCCGAACTCCTTGCAGTTGGCGCGAAGGGTGTCGACCTGGGTGCGGGACACGGGATCCGCGATCGGCAGCTCGATGTCGATCGTCGGGACGTTGTGGTCCTCGGTCGCGATGGTGAGGTCGGGGCGGCGCAGTTTCCGGCCCGCCAGGCGCAGTCCGTCGAACGCCTGCGGGCTGGTGACCTCGTGCAGCAGGTGGAGATCGATGTAGAGCAGGTCGGGCTCGGCCCCCTCGCCGCGCCGCACCAGGTGCGACTCCCACACTTTCTCGGCCAGTGTCCGGGGCATTTCCGGCTCCTCACATGCGGTGAAATCGGTACTTCCCACCATCTGGACATCTCAAACTTCGGGAAGATAGTATCGGCTTGTGGGACAGCATAGCGGTATCGGAGTACTCGACAAGGCCGTGGCCGTGCTTCAGGCCGTGGCCGAAGATCCTTGTGGCCTGGCGGAACTGTGCACGCGGACCGGTTTGCCGCGCGCGACGGCGCATCGGCTCGCGGTCGGCCTCGAGGTGCATCGCCTGTTGCGCCGCGGCCCCGACGGGCGCTGGCGTCCGGGTACCGCGCTCGCGGAACTGGCGGGCGGTTCGACCGACCCGCTGCTCGACGCGGCGAGTTCGGTGCTGCCGAAATTGCGCGACATCACCGGCGAAAGCGTCCAGTTGTACCGCCGCGACGGCGTCCAGCGCGTCTGCGTTTCGACCGCGGAGCCGCCGAGCGGACTCCGTGACACGGTGCCGATCGGTTCACGGCTGCCGATGACCGCGGGCTCCGGCGCGAAGGTGCTCGCCGCGTGGTCGGATCCGCACACCCAGCGCACGATCCTCACCGAGGCGGTGTACGGCGAGCGCACTCTGCTCGAAGTCCGCCGCCGCGGCTGGGCCCAGAGCGTGGCGGAACGGGAACCCGGTGTGGCGAGTGTCTCGGCGCCCGTACGGGATTCGACGGGCACCGTCGTCGCCGCGGTGTCGGTTTCCGGGCCCATCGAACGGATAGGGCGTAAACCGGGGGCGCGCTGGGCCGCGGACCTCCTCGCCGCCGCGGACGCGCTGCAAGAGCGTCTCTGAGCGAAAACGAGTGAAGGCCCCCTGCGGCGGCAGGGGGCCTTCACTGTTCCCGTCCGGGAAGGATCAGAACTCGTCGGCCTTGGTGAGCTCGTGTTCGAAGGTGTCGGCACGCGTGACGAGAGCCTTCAGCGGGTGCTCGAACTCGTTGACCAGGTTCAGGTCGACCAGCGGGATCGTGTGCTTGAGCAGCGCGACACCGTCGACCACCGCCGCGCCGCCGACCGAATCCCCGCCCGCCAGTTCGAGCAGGCGCCGCAGATCGATCTTGTCGGCCCAGCCGACCGGAGACGAGATCTCCACCCACTCCGCGCCGTCGTGGTCGGGCAAGTGGTGCAAGGACACCTGCTGGCCGCGGCCGTCGCCGGTGTCGACCCGGAACCGGAGCCAGCCGTCCCGCTCTTCGAGCACCTCGTACCGGCCCCGGACGAAATTGATCACGCCTGCCCAGATGGACACCCTCGTCACCTCTCGGTTTCGCCGCCTCGTGCGCTGTCGAGCATGGCACATCCGGGACGGACGGAGTGTCGACGGTCTCTTTCGCGACACACCTCGACCCCTGTCCGTGGGGTCAGAGCGGCGCCATCCGGTACCCCGACCCCCGCACGGTGTGGATCAGCGGCGGGTCCTTGAGCTTCCGCCGCAGCCGCGCGATCACGACGTCCAGCACGTTGGACGCCGGATCGGCCATCTCGTCCCACGCGTACCGGATCAGTTCCCGCCGCGAGACCGGCCGCCCGGTCGCGGCCATCAGCCGCTCCATGACGAGATACTCCTTGCGCGTCACGGTGAGCAGCACGCCCGCCCGTGAGATCTGGTGCCTGCCGGTGTCGAGTTCGACGTCGGCGCACCGCAGGACCACCGCCTGCCCGGCCATGTCGCGGCGGCACAGGCTGCGCACCCGCGCGATCAGTTCCGGCATCGCGAAGGGTTTGACCAGGTAGTCACCGCCGCCGACGCGCAGGCCGTCGATCCGGTCGGCGACGCTGTCGCGCGCGGTCAGGAACAGCACGGGCATCGGCCATCCGGCGCTGCGCCGGTTGCGCACGTAGGCCAGCGCGTCGCCCGAAGGCAGCATCCGGTCGAACACCGCGCAGTCGTAGGCGTTCACCATCAGCGCCTCGTCCGCGCCGGGAAGATCGGCGGCGGTGTCCACCGCGAACCCGTCCCCGCGCAGCGCGAATTCCAGCGCCACCCGCAAGTTTTCGTCGTCCTCGGTCACCAGCACCCGCACACGGGAACGTTATCGCGTGATCGCGACCTCCACATCGGCCACGTGCAAGCCGCGCAGTTCTTCGACCGCGGGCATCCTGCCGAGCAGCCGCAAGCGTTGTGACTGAGCCGTGCGCGCCTTCTCGAACAGCAGCCGCGCGTCCCGCGCGTTGCCGAAGTTGACGTCGCCGCAAACGCGCCGGAAGTGGCCGGTGAGCACCGGGCCGGCGGCGGGATCGACTTCGTAGTCGCCTGCCGACGCCATCCGCCCGAAGATGGCGAGCAGTTCGTCCGGGCTGTAGTTCTCGAACTCGATCGTCTTGCCGAAGCGGGAGGCGAGACCGGGGTTGGCGGCGAGGAAGTCGACCATCTCGCCGGTGTACCCGGCCACGATCACGGCCACTTCGTCGCGATGTTCCTCCATCAACGGGACCAGGGTGTCGATCGCCTCCTGGCCGAAGTCGCCGCCGGAGCCGGCGAGCCGCGTCAGCGTGTACGCCTCGTCGATGAACAGGACGCCGCCCTTGGCCTCCTCGAACACCGACGCGGTCTTCTCCGCGGTGTGCCCGATGTACTGCCCGACCAGATCCCGGCGCGACACCTCCCGGAACTGGCCGACCGGCAGGACTCCCAGCGCCTTCAGCAGTTTGCCGTAGATCCGCGCGACCGTCGTCTTCCCGGTGCCCGGCGCGCCCGCGAAGATCAGATGGTGCCCGGCGGCGCCGACCGGCAGCCCGGCCCGGCGGCGCCATTCGTTGACCTGCAACTCGTCGACCAGTGAGCGGACCTCTTCCTTGACCCCGGGAAGGCCGATCATCCCGTCGAGTTCGGCGAGCATCTCGTCCAGCGCGTTGTCCCCCACGGCGCCGGGGTCCGCGGCCTCGGCGATCGTCGGCGACGCGCCTTCGGCGATCGCGATCCCCGGTTCCGCGGTGTTCGAGACCCGGCACCCGGAGATCTCGCCGCCGCAACCGGAAGCGAACGAGATCCCCGGGCCCCGGGTGTCGGTGACCGTGCACCGCTTGAGGACCGGCACCCCGTGATGCGCGACGGCGATGCCTTCGTGGCCGGTGTGCGAGACGGTGCAGCCTTCGACGACCGGCCGGGCGTACTGGTAGACGTAGATTCCCCGCAGCCCGCAGCCGGTGACCGTGCAGCGGAGCACGACCGGATCGGCGCCCTGCCCGAGGGTGATGCCGTCGCCCGTCACGTCTTCGACGGTGGTGTCCTCGATCCGCCCAGGCGAACCGTCGACGAGAATCCCCTGCTCCGCCCCCGAAATCACGCAACCGCTCACGGTGAACGCCGTCGTGCCGCGGATCGCGATCGCCGGGCCGCGCCCGCCGGAGACGGTGCAGTTCCGGACCGCGAGTTCCGTGTCGTCGGCCTGGATCGCGGACGCGCCACCTGCCAGGATTTCGATCCCTTCGAGGACGAGCGCCCCGCCGGTGCCGCGGAAAACGGGCCGGTCCGCGCCCCGTCCGTCGACGACGACGGTGGCGCCGTCCGCCGCGGCCAAGGTCACCCGGAGGCCGGTCAGTTCGACGGTTTCCGCGTATTCACCGCCCGCGATGGTGATGACGGCGCCGTCGGACGCCTCCGTCAAAGCGTCACCGATGGTCGGATACGCGCCTGGCCGCTGGGCCACCAGCAGGACACGGCCGGAAGTCGAGATCGTCATCAGCCCGCCTTCGCCATCAGCCAGCCGCGGTCGACGGCCTTGGCGCCCGCCTGGAAGCGGCTGCGGGCGCCGAGCCGGTTCATGATGTCGGCGACCATCCGGCGCACTGTGCGCACGGAGACACCGAGCCGCGCGGCGGCGGATTCGTCGGTGGTGCCGGAGAAGAGCAGCGTCAGCAGTTCCTGTTCGCGGCAGGTCAGGATCGAGGCGTTCCCGTCGTCCGGGAGGTCCAGCGGGACGAGCGGCGCGGCGGCCTGCCAGATCCGCTCGAACAGCCCGACCGTCGCGGTGACCACGCCGGGCAGCCGGAACACCGCGGAACCGGCCTGCCTGCCTTCCGCCGGGAGAACGACCGACGTGCGGTCGATCACCAGCGCGTCCATCGGCACCTCGGCGTCCGTCCGCACCTCGGCGCCCGCCCGCGACACGCGGTTGAGCGCGCCGGACATCCGCGCGGAGTCGGGGAAGAGCACCTTGTGCCGCACGCCGGGGCGCACGCCTCCGAGCGCGATCCGCTGGAACGCGGTGTCCGTACCCGTGCTCATGACGAGCACTTCGCCGGTCGCTTCCGCGAGAAGCTCGCCGAGCCCCGCCCGGTCGCCGCCAGTGCCCGTTCCCGTGACCAGGCTGAGCTGGCCGGTCTGCACGGTCATCGCAGGTACCTCCCTCTTCCCCCGGCGCGGTGCCGCCGACGACGTCCTGTTCATGCCAGTTCCCCGCCGTCCGGGCGGCCACGGGCACCCGACGCGTTAGCGTTCAGTGGCACCGGGAACTGCATGCGTCTACTTTCGCTGTCCGAACATGAGGTTTTGATGACACGGGTGATGGTCGTCGAAGACGACGAGAATCTGCGGCTCGCGCTGGTCACGCAGCTCCGCGCGGCCGGCTACGCCGTCGACGAGGCCGGTGACATCGCGGCCGCGGACCGGCTGCTGCGCGGAACCCACCACGACTGCGTGGTGCTGGACCGGATGCTGCCGGACGGCGACGCCATCGAATACGTCCACATGCGACGGCAGCTGGGCTGGCGGGCGCCGGTGCTGTTCCTCACCGCCCGCGACGCGCTCGCCGACCGCGTGGCCGGGTTCGAGCACGGCGGTGACGACTACCTCGTGAAGCCGTTCGTGATGGCCGAGCTGACCGAGCGGGTCGCCAACCTTTGTCACCGGTCGGCGTTCGACCGCCCCTCGGTGCTGCACCACGAAGACCTGGTGATGGACTGCGCGCGGCGCGAGGTGCGCCGGGCGGGCGTGCTGCTCACCTTGACCAACAAGGAGTACGCGGTGCTCGAGTACCTGCTGACCAGGGCGGGCCTGCCGGTGCAGCGGGCCGACCTGATCGAGCACTGCTGGGACGCGCAGGCCGATCCGATGTCCAATGTGGTCGATGTGGTGGTGAAGCGGTTGCGCCGCAAGCTGAAGGAACCCGAACTGATCCACGCCGTCCGAGGCCTCGGCTACCGGCTGGGCTCGCGGTGAACACCCACTCCTCGGCCGATCGGCTGCGCAAACTGCGCTGGACGCTGACCGCGTTGTTCACCGTGATGAACACCCTCGGGCTGGTCGTCTTCGCGTGGCTGCTCATCACCGAGGACGGTGACCAGGGCGAAGAACGGGTCGACGCCGCGCTGACCCAGGTCACGTCTTCGGTCAGCAGGCTGGTCGCCTACGACGGCGGCACCGTCGGCTTCGGTCTGGTCAACACCGATGTGCTGAACGACCGCTGCCCCCAGTTCGCGATCCTGCCCGGCGGGGCGCCCGCGTTCCAGCCGCACTTTTCGCGGGCGAACTGCGTCCCGATGAGCATGCAGCTGTTGAACGGCCTCGCGACCGAGGCGGTGAAGACCGGCAAGCTGGTGCAGGGGCATCAAAAGGCCGCCGACGGCGCCATGGTCAAGGTCCGCGCCGAACCGCTGCGCGACGGCGACGGCAAGACGTTCGCGGCCGTCGTCGCGGTGCAGTCCACCGAGGCCGAAGACGCCGCGCACACGCACTTCACGCTGCTGGTGATCGGCGGCACGGTGCTGCTGGTCGCGGTACTGGGTTTCGCGGGCCACCTGCTGTCCGGCCGCTCGATCCGCCCCGCGGCCGCGGCCTTGCAGCAGCAGGAGGTCCTGCTCGCTGAAACCGCGCACGACCTCCGCACCCCTGTCGCCGCCCTGCGCGCGCTCGCCGAAACCGCGATGGCCAACCCCGCGCAGTCGGCGGAACTCCTGCCGCGCACCGTCCGGCTCGCCGCGAGAATGGGCGGGATCATCGACGACCTCCTCGTCCGCGCCCGCCTCGCCGCCGGGGTGGAACAGCTGAGCATCCAGCCGATCTGGCTCGATCAGCTGGTGGTCGGCATCGTCGAGGACACCGCGACCGAAAACGCCGAAGTCACCGTCACCGCCGCGCCCACCAAGGTCAACGCCGATCCCGCGCTGCTGCAACGGGCGATCGGCAACCTCCTCGACAACGCCATGCGCTACGGCCGCCACCCCGGCTCGAAGGCGTTCGTGCACCTGACCGTCGCCGGCGGCACCGTGACCGTCGCGGACCACGGCCCGGGTATCGACACCGCTCTCGCGGGTGAGGCGTTCGACCGGTTCGCCAGCACCGGCGGGTCTTCCGGGCTGGGGCTGTCGATCGTGCGATGGGTCGCGCAGGCGCACGGCGGCACACTCGCGGTGTACAACGCGGACGAGGGCGGCGCGATCTTCGAACTGCGGTTCCCGGTCAGCCCGAACTGAGGAGGGACATGACCTTCGACATCATCGGCCTCTGCCGGGACGAACCCGGCGCGGAGGAGACCATCGAGGCCTTGCTGGTGGCGGGCCCGGAGCTGCTGGTGGCGGAGCAGGCGGAAGACAGTGTCACGCAACTGCATCATCCCGACGGGCGGCCGCTGGTGGTCATCGAGGACATCCGGCTCGTCCGGGTCGCCGGTGAAGCGCGACGTCTGCTCGGCCTCGACGCCGGGATCGAGGTTCCGCATCCGCTGTGGTGGGTGGAATGCCGTGCACGTGACGACGATCCGGAAGCGGAAGTCGTCGCCAGGGCCTTTATCGGGGCGCTTGTCGACAGAACAGGAGGACTGTCGTGGTCGAATCGCTGACCGGCACTCCCGCCGCCGACATCGAGACGGCGGAGGCCATCGTCGTCGAACAGTTCCGGCCCGTCGTCTCGGCTTCTCCCCGGCTCGTCGCCGCCGCAGGGGCAGCGGCTGCGAGCCGCCGGCTGCTCCAGGTGGTCACCTCCGAACACAGCGGTCTCACGTATCCACTCGAACTACTTCTCGGCGAGGGACGGTGTGAATGGGTGGTCCGGGACTCCCGTGGTGGCCATCGCGACGGGACGCGCGGATTCCCCCTGCACTGGAACGGCACCCGGTTCGCACACGAACCGGGTGCCACGGCGGCGGCACCGGTGGAACCGATACCCGGCTCGGGCTCGCTGGAGGTGCGGATCACCACCCTGCACGGCGACGGTGCGACGCTCCGGCTCGGCCGGGCGATCGAAACCGTGACGTCGGCGCTCGGCAATGGCGAACCAGCGGGCTGGGGCCCCGCCGAACCGGTCACCGAGCCGTGGTCTGCCGCGACGCTCACGAAACTCTGCCGTGACCGGCTGCCCGCCCCGACGGAAGTGATCGTGACCGGCCCCGGTGTGGTGGGACGGTTGCGCACGCGGAAGGTGGAAGCCGGTGTGCAGGAGGAGGTCGAGCTCAGCGGTCCGCCTGCGGGAACGGTTCCGCGGGACGCCGTTGAGGCGCTCGCCAACGAAGCCGCGGGTTTCGCCCGGATGATGGTGGTCGCCGCTCATCCCGGCAGGCCGGACGGCTTACGGGTCAGCGGCCCGACCCCGCCCGCGCTGCCTTACGGTGTCCTCATCGGACACGAGCTGGTCGCGAGGAACGGTGTAGCACACGCTGAACGGACACCGGTCGCGAAGGTGGTGATCCTCGGCGGTGTCGGCCATGAGGCCGCGTGGTGCAGGCTTGACGGCGGACAGCGCCCTCCGTACGAGCAAATGACCGCCATCCTGCACCACTACGGTATGCCGGATCAGGGCTGAGTGCCCTGATCCGTCCCGGAAGCCGTCGGCCAGATCCGCGGATACCGCCTTGCCCACTCGTCGGCGTAACGCTCGTCCTCCGCCGGAGACCGGGCCGAGAAGTGCCAGAACGCGTCGCCTGCGACGGTTTCCACCAGGCCTGGTGATCCCATCCCGGCGAGCCACTCCTGGGGCAGGCCGGGAAATCCGGCCCATGCCCCCACTGCCGCGCCGGCGATCGCCCCGGTGATCGCACTGCGCCCGGAGTGGTTGACGGCGGCCCGCATCGCCCAGCGAGGGTCGAAGAACCGCCGCGACACCGCGGTCATGGCACGACCCAGTGCGTCGACGGCGGTGTCACCGGTTCCGAAGCCGTCCAGCTCCTCGGGATCGGGACGGATCTGCTCGGCCCGCGCACGCACCGCGGCGGCGAGAGCGGCCACCGCCGTGCCACGCCCATCTTCGCGCTCGGCCACCCGGTGACAGACGATCTGGGGCGGCGACGCGTCGGCGTCGAACAGCCCGGTGAACAGCTCGGCCAGCACACCGGCGGCCTCCGCGGTGGGGCCGTCGGCACCGGCACCCGTCGCGAGCAGCCTCCCGACCCGCGCGGCGGACGTGGCGTCGGATTCAGGACCACCGCCGCAGAGGGCCGCCACCATTCCCAGCACCAGAAAGGCGACGTCGTTGCCTGCCGGAGACGGTTCCATCAGGCCGTCACGGAGTTCCGGAACGCGGGAGAGCCATCCTTTCGGGAGGTCCCGGCCCGGCCGCGAAAACAGCGCGCCGAGCGCCATCAGCCCGCCGGGGGCGGCTTCGCCGAATCGCGCCGGCAAGGCACGCAGCAACCCTTCGGTGTGGAAGAGCAGTCGACGGGTCAGCGGGCCGAGCCGTCCATCGGAGGCCGGTTCGGCGATGCCTTCCTCGCCGAACCTCGTCTTGATCTCGGGCCAGGTCGCCGAGTCCACGGCCGAGCCCAACGCCTCCCCCATGGCGAATCCGGCGAACGCGCCCGCGACACGATGCCAGGCGAACCGGACTCCGGTGGTGTCCTGGCGGAAGAACTTGCCGGAGGACGACACGTGGGGCCGGACCCGGCCCGCGGCGTCGTATCCGGCCACGAGACCGTTCGCGCCGAGGTCTTCTGGCCAGAACTGGCCATCGATGTCGTCGTCCGGGGAGGCGACCCCGCCGGACTCCACCCCGTTGCGCTGTTCCCACACCCGGCCGAGCACGAATCGCTGACAGTCCTCGACTGACAGTTCGAATCCGGCCGTTCTGGCCTTTCCCGCCGCGTCACGGAGTTCGACGGACGGGTCGATCCCTTCCGGCCCCGCACGGATCTCTTCGATCATGACCACCACCGGCTCCGAGTACTCGGCCGGGACTTCCACGACCCTCGTGATCGCGCGCAGGACCGGCCACCGCGCTCGCGCCCACGTGAGCTCCTCGACGGTGACGGAGTCCGAAGGTACCGAGCCCGGGTTGATGGACAGGCCGGTCCCGGGGAACTCGGCGGCGAACGACAGCACGTCCATCCGCACCCATTTCACCGTCCCCGCCGGGAGCCGCCTGCTGGAACTGAACACCGCCAAAGTCCGCGGATTCTCTCGCCACTGCGAGGAAAGCGGTCGTTCCGTCCACGGGTCCACCGGGATGTGGACCGTCGCGGTGAGCAGGCCGGCGAGGTAACGCTCACGGCTGAAGCGACGGGTCTCAAGGCAGCCGAGGAGTTGTTCGAGCGGGGTCTCCATGACTGGATGCCCGAGTCGCTCGGGACCGGGCCGGTAGCCGGGATTGACCCGGATCTCCTCCGTCGGCCCGCCCGCCGGATCGTGCTTCCGCCAGCCCAGTACGGCACTCTCCGGCACACCGAGATAGGCCACTCCGCTGCGCGCGAACTCGGGTTCCAGGATCTCCCGCCAGTCCTCCTGTCCGGCGAAGGGGACCGGGACGCTCGGTCCGAGACCGTCCGGATCGGGATCCGGACGGCGCAACTCCCCGTTCTCCCGCACAAGCAGCACCGGTCTCGGCACGAGCGAGGCGAGCCGGTCCCCTCCGTCCAGCGCGCGAATCGTGTTGTAGGGCACCAGCCAGCCGTCCGGAACCTCGCGCACCCGATCGTGCTCGATCCGGACCGCGTGCTCCCCCGTCGTCAGATCCACGGACGTGCCGAAGCGCAGCCACGTCTGTGCCCTCGCGATCGCCTCACCAGCGTGCACGATCACTCCTCCGTCTGCGTGTTCTTGGTGACCACGACTTCGAGTTTGGCGAAGTCGTCCTCGACCCGGACTCCCTGCGTCGGATACCAGGCCCGCATCGCGACATTGGTGCCGTGCCATTTGGGCTTGATGTCGGTCCAGAATTCGACTCCCCTGCGGCCTTCCGGCAACGGGCCGCGGTAGGCCTGCACCACTGGCGCACTGTCCCCGTAGACGGGTGCCCTGCCCCAGATCTCGCGGGACTCCGACTGCATTCCGGCCACGCCGGCGTTCTGGCTCGTGCTTTCCAGCCGATGGAACGGACCGTATCGCGCCGGAGCACCCGGCGGCGCCGGATCGGCGTCCGCGATCACCTCGAAATCCGAGCTCCCGTCGTAGCTCAGGACCAAGTCCGCTCCGGCCTCGAGAAACCCGTCCGCCGGTTTCCCTCCCACCCCAACGTAGAGGTACACCACCTTGCCACCGGGTGGGACGGCCCCGCGGGCGAAGGGGCGAGAGTCCGGCGCGACGGCACCTCTGGCGAAGACCCGGACCTCGGTCCCGTCGGCGAGCCGCCCGTGCAGGTCGAGACCCGCCACGATCTCCACGGTCTTCTCGATCTTCAGGCCAGGCAAGCCCAGCGCCGCGAGCCGCCGGGAGTTCAGTCCGCTCAAGGCCTTCGCCGCGCTTTCGAAGGGGACGTCGGTGAACGGCAGGAGAGCGAGGGCGACCGGCCGCTCGGGAAGCTTCAGCAGCCAGCCCGTCTGCGGGTCGAGGAACACGACCCCGTATGGCCGCCGGACCACCAGTGCGACGTGCTCGCGTGCCAGTCCGTCTTGTCCGGTGTGGACGATGTCGATGACCGCCATCGCACCGGCCGGGCGGGAGTTCATCGCGGCGATGACACGGTCGTAGCTCACGCCATGACCGGTCTCCCACACACCTCCGAGGCGGTCCGAGACATACGCCAGCGACGTGGCTTCCTCCGGCAGGACCGGACCGGCCGTCACGTCTTCACCGCGCAGGCGAAGCACGAAGGCGACGACCGCCCTGGTGCAGTTCGTCCGGTAGCCGTGTCGCTCGGCGTCGGACAGGTGGGCGTTCGGATTCGTCTTGGTCAGTTCGGGGAACTCCGCCGCGATGAGTCGTTCCGCGTCGGCCCGTCGCACGGAGCCGTCGTGGATCGACGGCGACGAGGCGAGCGGCGTCGCCTTGGCCAGGTTCGAGAAGTCCTCGTGTGACGACGCCGCCGGTGCCGCGGTGCGGTTCCGCCACTTCGGCAACCAGCTGCCCGCGCCCCGGGGCACGGTCCCCCATCCGGTACTAGCAGGCCAGTCCAGTGTGTTCAGTATCGGCGGCGAACTCCACGGTGCGGGAAGGTCCCGCCCGGCGCCGGCCTTACCGGGGTCGGACGGCCAGTCCGGGGCGGATTCCTGAGTTGCCTTCGCCCAGTCCGCCGAGCTCAGCCGCTGGTAACTCACGATGGCGTTGTTCAGCTTCGCGTTCCCCACCGCGACCAGTTCCCGGTTGCCACTCCGGCGATAATCCTCCAGCAGCATGACCACTCGGGCGGCGAGCCGGGCGAGCTCGGCGACGGCCAGTCGCCGCGCACCGATCGTCTCGTAGTCGCCCCAGCTCTTCTGCGTGTCGAGCCGGGTGGCCTCCGCCGCGATGGAGCGCTGCGCTTCGAGGAGTGCTGCCTCGTACGGAGTCGCCCAGTCCAGGTCCGGCCACAGGTAATCGGCGATCTCCAGCGGTTTCAGATACTGAAGGCGCGCGGGCGGCTTTTCCGGCGGCCGGGCCGCCATGAACGCCGCGACCTGCCGCATGGCGTCGAACGCCTTCGGGGCCACGCCGAGCACCGCGGGCCTGTCGGCCCGTCGCGCCTCCGCGGCGACCGCCTCGGCGGACATCGTCACCTGAGCGGCGACGAACCGCTCCGTCTCCGCCTGCTCCGCGGCCCTCTTGTCCGCCTTCTGCTGGTTGGTCGCGGCGATGTTCTTGTCGCTCGCTTCAAGTTCGGCCTTCCGGTGCCACCATTTGCGCCAGCCGATCACCGGCCCGGCGGCCGCGACCGCGACGGCGGCGACCGCGAGGGCCGGACTCGCACCGGACAGCTCGACGGCCCCGACGGTGGCCGCGGCGCCGATCGCCGAAACCCTCGTGTAAGCCTTCATGAACTCGGCTTTCGAAGCGAATCCGGGGCGGGTCACCGCTTCGTCCGATGTGGACACCGATCCCGGCTCCGCCTCCTGCGGCGGCTTCGGCGACCCGAAGAGAATCGCCGCGTCACGCAATCGCGCCCAGAAGCCGGGCCGGGGCCCGACCGCCGCCTCGGCCAGCTTCAGGATCCCTTCGCGTTCCTTCGACACTTGTGGACTCGCGAGGTAGCGCAATTGCCGCTCGTCGAAGGTCCGCCTGGCGACGGTGTACTCCAGTTCGGTCTGGTCGAGTTTGTTCAGCTGCCAGACCGCGATGAACAGGGTGGCGAGACTGCGGCCGGCGCCGTAGGCGAACATGGACTCGAAGAGGGTCAGATGCCGCGCGAGGAAAGCGCTCTGGTCGAGCGTCCCCGCGGAGGTGCCCCGGAACGTCCGCCTGACGATCTCACTGAAGTAGGGCAGGATATCCGGAGTGTTGGCCGCTTTCCCCAGCCCGAGTGGCTTCGGGTCGCGGTGCGCGAGACTGAGGCTCTTCGGTTTCGGGCCGGGGTCGAGACCGAGGCGCTTCGCCAGGTCCACATAGACCTGGACGTCGTAGGTGGCCAGCAGGTGGTCCAGTTCCCTGGCGTTGTCATCGATCTTCCTGAGCTCTTCTCCCTTCTGGATCTGCGTTCGCCGCCGTTCGGCGAAGGGCTGCAAGAGCGCGGCGACCCCCGCGAGAGCGATGATGCTGAGCACGGACGCCCCCGTGAGTCCGAGGGGGATGCCCACGCCGATCCCGACGCCCGCACCGGTCAACGGCGGCAGGGCGAACCGCCGGACGTGCTTCCCCAGGCTCTGGGCGAGATCGGGCCGCGGTCCCAGCCGTGCGAGGCCCGCCTGTCCATCGGAGGGCGCGGTCGGCCCGTGGTGGGCAGGCACGCCGAGCTGGTCCAAGTGACCACGTACCTGTTCGGCCGACGCGGCCCCGGCGTCGATCCTGCGCGCCGTGGCGTCGTACACCCGCCCCTTGGCGACCTGTTCGTCCTTGGCGATCTCCCATTTCCGGGCCATCCCCGCACCGAGCAGAGCGTTGACCAGACCGAAAACCGCCCAGGCGACACCACCTCCCCCGGAGCCCATCATCATGAAGACTCCCGCTGAGATCACCGACGGAAGGACGCTCGTGTAGAGGCCGGTGGCCGCGTGGGTCTTCGTCGCGAGGTAGCCGTCCGTCACCTTGGGCGGGAGGTGGCGCTGGACCACCCACCTGACGGGTTCGCCCGCCAGCGCCGCCACGCGGTAGTCGCTCTCGCTCTGGTTCGGATCGAGACCCAGGCGGCCCAGCAATTCCACGATCGCCTTTCGCGTGCGGGCACGCGCCGGTGGATTCAGCGCGGTCCGCTGGAACTCTCGGTCGAGGACGACGACCTGCGCGAGATGTCCGCGGTCGGTGGGAGACAGCTCCGGCCTGCCGTCGAGATCTCCCTCCGGGGCGAGGTAACTCGGAGTGGCGGCCCCGCCGCCGGCGAGATCGGCCGCGCCGGCGGCGAGGGCGTGTGCGAGCGCTCGGGGAACGGCGCCGGGAGTGAGCCGTGCCGAGAGCACGATCCGGAGGACGTTCCTCGCGGGGTCCCCGGCAGGCCCCCGGGCGGATACCGACCACAGCGCCGCTCGATCCCCGAGCCAATCACCGACTTCGGCGACGACCGTGAACCGCTGATCGCCGTCACCGGCCACTATGGACGATCGGACGTACTCCGCGAGCACCGTCAGTCCGGCGTCCTTGACGGCTTGGGAGAAGGCGCGCGCGAGCTCGCCTTCCAGTCCCGGCCGTCCCGGCGCGGCCACGGCGGCACCGCCGATTTCGATCTGCGTCCAGCCGCTGACGAGTGGCGGAGCCGGCCTGGCCGGGCGGGCCTTCGCCGCCTCTGCGGCCGCGCGGTCCAGCGCCGACGCGAGATCGCGGTGCTGTTCAGGTGTCAAGGAAGCGAGCAACTTGGGGATCCGTCGCGGCTTGGGATGTCTGCTCGCCCCCGCAAGTTCCGCCGCGTGCGCACCCAACAGCCGGACGATGTCCGGATGTCCCGACGCGGCCGCCTTCGCCATCCCCGCCTGACCGTCGGCGGAGAGTTGCTTCCACACCTTGGCCGGCACCTGCGTCGGCCTTGACGGAAGGGACGGCTCAGGAGGCCTCGCCACCGGCATGGTGGCGGCTTGCGCCGAGACGGGTGGACGCTCGGGGTGTGGCCATTGGCGCTGGGGAGGCCGCGGCCGTCGAGCGCCCATGGGCGCGAACGGCGGCGGCATCATCGTGTCTGCCGGACCGGTCGCGAAGAGATGATCCCGATGTCCTTGATTCCATCTGAGGGGAAGCCCCGGTTTGCGTTCCGCGACCAGATCGACGTTCTGCAGGGGATCGAGGTGCAGGACCGCGTGGGCACCGTCCGAGATCACCAGCTTGGCGTAGGGAACGTCGACCTTCGTCGCGAACAGCACGAAGAGCTTCGTAGGGCCGGCGGTGAAGTCCTGGTGACCGCGCTGGTTCCGGAGCTTGACCGCCAGATCGTCCTCGTACCGTGTGGTCCCGTAGTCCAGTTTGCTGCGCTTGACCTCGATCCACACCCTCGTGCCGTCGGCGAGCTCCCCGAGGATGTCGATGTCGGACAATTCCTCGCCGTTCGGCCGGTAGATCTTGTGGTCCAAGGCGATGATTTTCAGCCCCGGCAGGCCGAGTCGTGCCAGTCGTTCGGGATCCGTGTGACGCAGGTCCGCGAGCCGGAGTGCGCTGCGGAGGGTGGCTTCGAAACCTCGGAGGTTCTCCGGGCTGCCGCCCACCTCTTTGGCGTCGATCTTGCCTGCCGGATCCAGCCCGGTGAGCTTCTCGAACGTGGGCTTCAGGTAGCGGTGCAGCTCCGCGTGCAATTCGTCGACGTTGGTGACGCCGTGCCTGCCCAGCCTGTCGATGAGCTGGTGCAGAACCAGCCACCTGTCGAGGATGGGACGGACGTCGTGGAAGAAGAGCGTGCGCCCCATCTCGGCGGTGGAAGTCGGCGTGACCAGTTCGGTGAACAGCCTGCGGAGGATGTCGAACCGGGCGGCGTCCAGATCCGCGACCCGCTGGAGAGGTGTGCCCCGCACCGAAGTCAGTTCCCCGAGCCGGTTGTTGAGCTCGGACAGCGCGACCTGCAGACCTCTGGTCTCGATCAGTTTCGCGAACGCTTGCTGCACATCCGCGGGCATCCGGTGCCAGGCCGGAACGAATTTGGGAGGCAGGTTGTCCGGTGGCGGAACCCTGGCTAGCCACTCCGACAGCGAAGCGGAGACTTCACGGGAAAGCCCCTTCTCCTGTGAGAGCCAGGCCACGAAATTCGCCATGGCGTAGCGGCCGGCCTTCGGCCCCACCGTCGCGGCGAGATCAGCGAGGGCCCGCTGTTCCAGGACGCCCAGCGCTTCCCAGAGCGGGACCAGCTCGTCCGGCAGATCGGCCGGGCGGGCGGGAGCGGTGGTCCGAGCCGGATGCGGCTCCTGACGCTGGGGATGCCGAGGCCGGACACCGCGGTCGAAGAACGGGTTCAGCAAGGGAAGTTCGTCCGGTACCCGGCTTTCCCGCCCGTGGGGCAGCACCGCGTCGAAACCGAGCGCGCGCAGGCCTCCGTCGATCGGCTTGATCGCTGCGGAGCTGTCGAGCGACGCCGGCGTGCTGAGAACGAAGTACCTCTTGACGGCGGCGGACGACGGCACGATCGACTTGGCCGCGCTGTCGAGCAAGTTCGCGGCGTCCTTCTCACTGGGCCCGGCGAGGCGCCTGACCGTCACCCACACCTCGGTTCCGTCGGCGAGCCGTGCCTTGACGTCGATGGTGCCGAGAAGCTCGCCCTCGGCCGAGAACACCGGTTCCCGGACACCGTCGATCGCCATCCCCCGCGGCCCCTGCGTGGCGAGTTCCCAGGCTGCGACGAGGGCGGTCTGAACGCTGTCCCGCAGGTTCCGCAGGAGTTCTTTGAGCCGTGGCAGATCACCGATCGCTTCGAGCAGCTTCTCGATCTCCTCGGGTGGCAGGAATTCTGCCGCCCACATGAGCTGGTCGAGAAGCTCTTCATGTTCCCGGACCGCCTTGTCGAAGGCGGCGATCGTCTCCGACTTCAGCGAAACCTCGTAGGGGAACCAAAGGCCCTCGGGGGAGCCCAGGATCTGGTACTCGGGCTTGGGCTTTCCCTCGGTCGCGGGCCGTGGTCTGACCGGCTGTGCGTCGAGGATTCCCTCCAGCCGCTCACGGAACGCCGCCCGTTGCGCGTCGGACAGCGACGCCAGCCGGTCGGGGAGCCCGGTCCGGTTCGGGACACCGGGCTTCCCCGTCAACTCCGTCAGGACGCGTTCCAGGATGAACGCGATGTTCACCCCGGCGGCGGCGAGTGCGTCGAGGAGGTCGCGTTCGGTTTCGGTGAGCGCTTCCCGGATTTCGGGCGGGATCGCGCTCGGCTGGTCTTCCCTGGGGCCGAGCGGGAGATCCGGCGCGATCGGCTGGTGCCGGGGCGGGATCTCCACCGGCCACGCGGGCTCCGCGTGCTCGGGCACCGAGGACGGCCGAGGCGGTGGCGAGATGACCGGTGTACCGGGCCAGGGCGGACTCGCCGAGGGCAGCACGGGAGCTGCCTCGTCCGGGAGCGGGGGCAGCTCGACAGGAACGGGGTCGACCGGCCGGACGGTGACGTCGGGAAGGTCGGCGGGCGGCACGATCTCCACGGGCGTGCGCTCCGGCCCGCCGGGGGTCAGCGGGGAGACCGGATCGGCCACGCGGTCCGGAACGGCCGGAAGTTCCAGCGGCCGCTCCGGTACACGCGGCGGTTCGGGGTACACCGGGCGGTCCGGGCCCACGGGTGCCACCGGGACCGTCGTCCGGCCCGGCGGATTCCGCACCTCGCCGGGAGGACGCGGGAAGTCCACGGTCGCCGGTGGCGGGAAACCGACCACCGGCGCGGGCGGGGTCCCCAGGTCCGGCCGCGCGGGAAAGCCCGCGAGAGGGCGGACCGGATCGCCGATGGAGGGCAGCTTCGGATCGGTCACCCGGGGGAGGCCACCCGCTTCACCCGAGCGCACCTTGTCCGGATCGGGCTTCACCGTCAGTGGCTCCGCCTCCGGATGTGGAAGAGGCTTGGGAGCGCCCGAAATCACGTCGCCAATGGTGGCCTGTTCGGCGAGCCGGGAGGTGGCAGGGCTCGGCGAGGACCGGGTGGAGTGGACCGGCGGCGCGTGCTCGGCCCGCGCCGCGGGTGCCTCCGCCCGGGCGCCCGCGGGCGACGGCTCGGCCGCGCGTTGGAGCGCGGGGGTGACCGGATCCGGCCGCACCGCGGTCGCGACACCGCCTCCCCCGGTTTCCGGTGCCAGACCCGACCCGTCGTCGGATCGTGCGCGACCGGAATCGCCGGGGCCAGTGGGCGGCGGTTCGTCCGGCGTCCTGTCCAGCGCGCCTGGCGTGCCTTCCTCCGGTGAGTCCCCAGGACGACGCGGCCCGGGTTCGCCGTCGCCTTTCCACTGTCCGCTCGCCCGCGCCTCCTCGATGCCCACATGCCCGGCCTCGCCCAGCTTCCCTCGCGCGAGGTCGTCCAGGCGGAGGACGTCCCGGGGGTTCACGGGAGGGCCGTCGTCGCCGTGGCGCGGACCGTCACCGTCGGCGTGCTCTCCTGGCGGACGGCCTCCCTCGTGACTGCTGTGCTGGGGAACGGTCCTGCCGTTGTCACCACCTCGTGGGGTGAGCGACTTCGCGGGCTGCTGTCCTTGCTTGCCTTGTTCACCGGCACGCTCGGTGGCCGCCGGGGGCCGCTCATGGTGCACCGGATACGCGGCGGCATTGCCCGGTGGCGGCCCCGAAGGGTCACCGGCCTTCCCGGTGTTCGGAGTGGACGGTTCCACGCCGCGAGGCACCTCGGACGGCGGGTCGCCCTTCCACCTTCCGCTCGCATGGGCCTCCGCCGCACCGGCACGGCCGGCCTCGCCCAGTTTGCCGTGGGCCAGCTCGTGCATGCCGACGGTGTCGAACACGTTCGTCGGCGGATGCCCGGCCTTCACCGGGGATTCCTGTCGCGGTGGCGGAGGCGGTTTGTCGCCCGGCCCCGTGGAGGGGTGCTGATCCGGACGGCCACCCGGTCCGGGAGCCTCGGCGGGATCGGCGTTCCGGATGGGTTGACCGGAATGCGGCGGCTCGACCGGCCGTGCCTGGTTCGGCGGGGTCGCCGGCGGATCCGGCGGATGGAGCGGACGACCGCCGAGGCCGGCGACACCGGTGTCCGGGTCGCGCAGGCCGTTCCTTCCGGTGTCGTGCGGCCGGGCCGCCGGGACATCGGCGCTGGGACCGGCGTGCCTCGCCAGGCTTTCCCCGACCGAACCCGGCAGCGGCCCGAGCGGGTTCCGGATGACCTGCGCGGCGGTCTCGGCGCTGATCCCGCGATCACCCCTGACGACGCTCCGGACCTTCTCGAGAGCGTGGGGCGCGTTCCTGATGGCCAATTCGGTGACCGTGGGGACCTTGACGAGCGCCTCCCCGCCCCGGCCCAGCCGCGCCCCGGCCCCCGAAACCACCTTGCCCACGCCCGCGAGTCCGGAGACCCGGCTTGCCGCAGCGCCCGCGCGTGAGATGCCCGCCCCGGCGGCACGTGTGGCGGATCCGGCCCCACGCAGACCGACGAGGGCGGCGACGTTCACCAGCGTTCCGCCGAGGGCATGCCCCGGGTCCTCGCCCCACTCGCCGTAATGGATGAACTGCTTCCCGAAATCGAGCAGCACCCCGCCCAGCTCGCCGCGCTCTCCCCCCGGCAGACCGACGGCGAGGTCCACCCAGCCGAGGCCATGGGTGTACGCCTGCACGGCCGCGCCGAGCTTGGCCATCCCACCCCACGCGAGCACGGCGTTCGACAAGCTCCAGCTGGAACCACCGAAGGGGCCGTCCGCGTAGCCGATCAGGCCGCCCATCATCTTGGCCAGGTTCACCAGTCCGTCGTAGATCCCGCCGACGAAACCCGGGTTGGCGATCTTGGGCGTGGCGGCGGGTGCGCTGTCCGGGTCGGTGATCAGCGCCGCCGCGGCCGTCACCAGCTCCGCGATGTTCTTCGCGATGGCTCTCGCGAAGAACCGCTGTGCCGCCTCACCGCCGGGATTGAGAATGGAGCCGCCATCGTCCAGATGGCTGTAGATGAAGCTGTGGTAGGAGATCGTTTCCCGGATCTGGGTCTTGACGAACTCGAGGATCTTCGCGTAACCGCCATACGCGTTTCCCAGCCCATCCATGGCGGGCGGGACCTCCTTGACGCCCCCTTGGCCTTGCAGGTCGCCGTTGTTGACCCTGGTTATGCCGTCGTACAACGCATAGCCGTTGGGGTCGGGCCAGTGGGTGCGCAGGCCTTGCGCGACGAGGTTCGAGGAGCCGACGGCCGTTCTGAGCGCGGCCGCACCGTCCTTCCATGCCTTTTCCATCTCGCGAGCGGCCAGCTCGCTGTCAGGCGGCCAAAGGCTGTCCTTGGCGTAGCCGCCGTCGGTGAGGACGGCGTTCCACAGGTCGCCTTCCGGCTCGCGGATGTCGCCGTCGCCGCTCATGGTCTCCGTGGTTCCTCAGGAAGACAGCGCGTCGGTCGCCGCGGCCTCGCCGTCGAGGTAGAACCCCACGGCTTTCTTGCCCGCATCCGCCGCGCCCTGGTAGAAGCCGGGCAGCTTGTCGACGATTCCGCTCACTTCGTTCGACGGCGTCTCCAGTACGCCTTTCAACGCGATGCCCATGGGACCGCCGAAAAGCGCGCCCGGCGCCTTGATCCGGTCCTGGGCGCTCTTCCACCCGTTCGCGAGATTCGTGCTCGCGGTGCTCAGTTCGCCCAGCTTGCCGAGGGTTTCGCCGGGATAGATGTCGATGAATCCGTCGCCGTTTCCGTCGACGCCCGTCATCGCGAGTCTCCGGCGACCTGCCGGTCGAGCTCGTGCAGGAAGGGGTCGAGCCGCAGATCCGTCGTCTCGGCGGTGGCCTCCGGCGGAAGGTAGTCCGCGGCGATGGCGACTCCCTCCTCCTTGGCCAGTACGACCGCTCGCTGGAAGGTTTCGACGATGGCCCGCGCCAGCGCCACCGAATCCGGTGTGCGGTAGATACGGGGGTCGAGCCACAGATCGTGCACCTCGCCGGTGCCACCGATCGTGATGCTGATCAATTCGTCGTCGGACTCCGCGGTCGCCCGGATTTCGGCCAGGCGCTTCTTCATCGCCCTGACGTCCTCGGCCATCCGCTCGTACTCGGCGTACATGCCGAGACGCAAAGATGTGTCCACCGGCCCTCCTCGATCGGTTCCGGTCCAGTGTCGCCGCGACGACCGGGTCCGGGACGCCGGTGGCCTGTTTCTGCCATGAGTGCGTGAACCGGTGCCCCGCGAGCGGAACATAACGGCGATGAGACGACTATTTCGGATGGCGGCTGCCGTCGCCGTGCTGACCATGACGGTCCCTCAGACGCTCGGCGGCACGGGCGTGGCGAACGCGGCTCCGCCCGCCGGGGCCTGCCACGATGCCGCTCCCGCCCGAGCCCAGGTGCGCGCGCAACCCTGGGCGCAGCAGGTCCTCGCCCCCGAAAGAGCCTGGCCACACAGCCGGGGAGCCGGTGTCCTGGTCGCGGTGGTCGATTCCGGGGTGGACGCCGACCATCCCCAGCTGCGCAGGCCGGGGAAAGTCCGCGCGGGAAGGGACTTCTACCTTTCGGGTGGTCACCCCGGCGCTTTCGACTGCGTGTCGCACGGCACGGGCGTGGCCGGCATCATCGCCGCGGATTCCTTGCCCGGCATCGGTTTTCGCGGGGTGGCCCCGGACGCGGAGATCCTGCCGGTCCGGGTGAGCGACCGCGATCTCGGTGACCAGGGCGAGCAGCTGCGGATCGACCCTCAGGTTGTCGCCAACGGCGTTCGCTACGCCGCGGACCAGGGTGCGAAGGTGATCAACCTTTCGCTGGCCGGATTCGACGACTTCGCCGTCATCCGGGACGCGGTCGCGTACGCGGTGTCCCGGGACGCGTTGGTGGTCGCCGCGGCGGGCAACGGACAGCGGGACGCGACGGTCGCCTTCCCGTCCTATCCGGCGTCCTACGAGGGCGTGCTCGGGGTCGGCGCGGTGGACATCAACGGTGCCAGGATGACCGGCTCACAGATCGGGTCCTATGTGGACATCGTGGCCCCCGGCGCCAAAGTGCTGACCGCCGCGAGAGTGGACGGCCACGCCTACGTCGACGGCACCAGTTTCGCCACCCCATTCGTGGCGGGCACCGCGGCACTGGTGCGTGCCGCCTGGCCCCGGCTGTCCGCGCCCGAGGTCGCCCGGCGGCTGATCGCGACGGCGGCCCCATCGCGTGGCGGGAACGGCAGCGCGGCTTACGGCCGTGGCCTGGTCGATCCCTACCGTGCCGTGACCGACGGACTCGACACCCGCGGACCGGACGCGCTGCCCGCCCATGTCCCCCTCCCTCCGGATCAGGCACGACTGGATCGCACCGCGTCGGAAGAGAGCATCGCGGAAACGGCGAAATGGGGTACCGCGGCCGCAGTCGGCGCACTCGCCTTGGCCGCGCTGATGGCCATGGTGGTGCCGCGCGGCAAACGCCGCCGTTGGCGAGCGGGACGGGCCAGAGCGGTGCCGGTCGAACCGCCGACCGTCGAACCACCGGAGCAGGTCTTCCTCATCTCCGGCCGGTAGGACGGCTTCCGTCCTACCGCATGCCGAATGCCCGGCGCCGCGAAGCGCCGGGCATTCGGTGTTCCCGGTTACATCATGCCCGCGTTCCCGAGGGCGTTGCACGCACGGCCGAGCGCGTCCTGGCACTCGACACCGGCCTTGCCCCAGCCCTGGCTCACGGCGCGGTGGCCGTCGGCGGTTTCCAGGTTCTGGTTGTGACTGCGCTGGTTCACCTGGAGGTATCGCTGGCCGCTTTCGTCGTACCAGCCCTCGGTGGCGATGGCGCGCGCCCGCTGAAGTCGTTCGGCGGACGCGTTTTCGATGCTGTCACCACCATCGCGGTACGTCCGGCCGCCGGTTTCCCCGGCCGCGAAGTCCCATTTGAAGTGACCGTCTCCCATCATTTCCTACCCCTTTCAGGCCTGGTTTCCGATGATCTTCGAAACTTGCGAACCGCTATTGAGCAGCGAGGTCTCGGCACCGTCCTGGCCGTAGCTGAGGATGTTCACCGCGGTCGTCGGGTCGTCGACCAAGGCCTGCTGACCCCAGTTGAGGAGCCGCCTGTGACCGTCCCCGGTCTGCTCGTTGGTGCTGAACGCCGCCGACTGGACCGCGCCGGCCATCCCGGTGGAAGCCAGGTCGCTGATCTGCCTGCCGAGGGCGTCGGCCCCACTCAGCTGTTCGCTCTGGCTGGTGTCACCGAAACTGATTCCACCTCGCGCAGTCGCGAAATCGATATTGACTTCGGTCACTCTTCGCCCCTCCTTGTTCTGCAGTGAAATGCGTGTGCCACCGAAGCTAGTTCCGGAAGAGGCTCCGTCCCGGCGGACGGCACGTTCCTGCCAACGTCCCCTTCCGCAACCCCCGGACGCGGACCATCGGGTGGGTGGCGACAGTCGTGGTGAAGAGACCGATGCGCAGGCCTGCTCCGGAAATGCCGGCGGGCGAGCTGATTCTGCAGGCCCCGCCGGAGATCCCGCCCCCACCGGGCAGGCAGTGGGCGCAGGTGCTCACGGTGCTGCCGATGGTGGCCATGATGGCGGCGATGCTGCTGATGTACTCCGGCAGCATGACCGGTTCCCTGCGCTTCGTCATCTACGGGATGATGGGTGTCGCCATGCTGGGCATGGTCGTCATGGGATTCCTTCAAGGCGGCGGCCCGAGCAAACGGGAGATGGCCTATGCCCGGCGCAAATATCTGCGCCACCTCGCCCAGCACCGGCTGCGGCTGCGGCGTTCGGTGCGCCGTCAGCGGGCGGCGATGGAATATCTCCATCCGGAACCGTCGTCGCTGTGGTCTCTGGTTTCGAGTCACCGGCTTTGGGAACGCCGCAAGGACGACGCTGATTTCGGCGTCGCGCGGATCGGCCGCGGCCCGCAGAACCCGGCCGCCACGCTGATCGCGCCCGACACGAAACCCCTCGAGGAGCTGGAACCGCTGTCCGCGTTGGCGTTGCGCAGGTTCCTCACCACCTACTCCACCATCCGCGATCTGCCGATCGCCATCGCGGTCAACGGGTTCAGCCGGGTCTACCTGCGCGGCGACCGGGACGCGGCACTCGGTGTGCTTCGGGCGTTGCTGGCGCAGCTGGCCGCTCTGCACTCACCGGACGACCTGCGGGTGGCGGTGTGCACCGGCGAGGAACACCGCGCGGACTGGGACTGGGTCAAGTGGCTGCCGCACGCCCAGCACCCCGAACGCACCGACCTGCTCGGCCCGTTGCGGTTGGTGGCCGCCACCGTCCCGGCGCTGGAATCCATGCTCGAGGAGGAGTTGGTCAAGCGGCCGAGGTTCGACCCGGAGTCCGACGGCCGAGTACCCGGCCCGCATCTGGTGGTGGTGATCGACGGTGGTTCGGTGGCCGGCTCGGACCATCTGATGACCGGCGGCGGCGTCGAAGGCGTGACCGTCGTGGACCTGACGACCATGCCGCCGAGGGCGCTGGACCGGACCACCGTGGTGCTGGCTGTGGACGCTGGAGGAGAACTGCTCAGCGAGACGATCGACGGCGAGGCCACACTCGGCGAGGCGGACCGGCTGGGCCAGGTGGCGGCCGAGGGACTGGCCCGCCAGCTCGCCCCGCTCCGCCTGACCGCGGGACTGCGCGGCGACACCCCGATGACCTCGGAGCTCGGCCTGGCGGAGCTGCTGGAACTGGGTGACCCGTACCGGTTCGACCCGGACGACACCTGGGAACCGAGGCCGAACCGGGACCGCCTGCGGCTCAAGGTCGGCATCCAGCCGGACGGGTCCCCGATCGAACTCGACCTGAAGGAGTCCGCGCAGGACGGGATGGGCCCGCACGGGCTGCTGATCGGGGCCACCGGCTCCGGGAAGTCGGAGTTGCTGCGCACCCTGGTGCTGGGCCTGGCCATCACCCATCCGCCGAGCTCGTTGAACTTCGCGCTGGTCGACTTCAAGGGCGGGGCCACCTTCACCCGGCTGGACGCACTGCCGCACACCAGCGCGGTGATCACCAACCTCGCCGACGAACTGCATCTGGTCGACCGGATGACCGACGCGATCAACGGCGAGCTGATCCGCCGTCAGGAACTGCTGCGCGCGGCGGGCAACTTCTCTTCCTTGCGCGACTACGAGAAGGCGAGGACGGCGGGCGCACCATTGCCCGAGGTCCCCACCCTGCTGGTGATCTGCGACGAGTTCTCCGAACTGCTTTCCGCGAAACCCGATTTCATCGACATGTTCGTCCAAATAGGCCGGGTGGGTCGTTCGCTCGGCGTGCATCTTTTGCTCGCTTCGCAACGGTTGGAGGAAGGCAGGCTTCGTGGTCTGGAAACCCACCTGTCCTACCGGATCGGCTTGCGGACGTTCTCCGAAATGGAGAGCAGGGCGGTGCTCGGCGTGGCCGACGCGTTCAAACTGCCGCGAGCTCCCGGGCATGGCTTTTTGAAGGTCGGGACCGAACAGATGGACCGATTCCGCTCCGCTTACGTCTCCGGGGTGTACCAGCGCGGCGGTGACGGCGGGGCCGCTATGCCGATAGGCGGGGAACACTTGGTGCTGCACGAGTACACGACGACCTACGTCGCCGCCGAACCCGCCGCCGACGAGGAAGAACCGGCACCCGCGGAGGATCCGGACACCGCCGTCGGCGAGACCCTGCTGGACATCCTGGTCGACCGGCTGGAGGGCCGCGGCACACCTGCCCACCAGGTGTGGCTGCCACCGCTGGACGCGTCGCCGACGCTCGACGGGCTGCTGCCCGGCCTGATCGCCCATCCCCGGCGCGGACTGTGCCCCGGCGGGTCCGACGTGGCCGCGAATCTGCGGCCGGTACTCGGGATCGTCGACCGGCCCTACGAGCAACGGCGCGACCCGCTCACCCTCGACCTCTCCGGCGCGGCCGGGCACGTACTGATCCTCGGCGCGCCGCGGACCGGCAAGAGCACCGCGCTGCGCACACTGATCTTCAGTCTCGCCCTCACCCACACCCCGCGCGAGGCCCAGTTCTATTGCCTGGATTTCGGCGGCGGCACCCTCGCCTCGATCGGCGACCTGCCCCATGTCGCGGGCGTGTCTGGCAGGCTGGACACCGGCGCGGTGCGGCGGACCATCGCCGAGGTCGCCACCGTTCTGGCCAGCCGGGAAAAGCTGTTCGCGGAGCACCAGATCGACGGCATCGCGACCTATCGCAAGCTTCGGGCGGAGGGCCGATTCGGCGACCAGCCCCACGGCGACGTGTTCCTGGTGATCGACGGCTGGCAAACCCTGAGGGGGGATTTCGAGGGCCTCGAAGACATGGTCGGCGACATCGCCGCCCGCGGGCTGTCCTACGGCGTGCACGTCGTGACGGCCACCGCCCGTTCGTTCGATCTCCGGATGAACGTCCGGGATCTGTTCGGCAGCAGGCTGGAACTGAAGATCGGCGATCCCATCGATTCGATCATCGACCGGCGCGCCGCGATGAGTGTCCCGGCCGACGCTCCCGGGCGGGGGATCTCGATGAGCAAGCATCAGGTTCTCCTGGCCCTGCCGCGAACGGACGGCCGGAACACCACCGAAGACCTCGCCGAGGGCACGGCCGAACTGGTCAAGGCGATCGGCTCCGCGTGGCCGGGGCCACCTGCCCCGTCGGTCCGGCTCCTGCCGGGTTTGCTTTCCTACGAGGAACTTCCCGCCACGGACAAGTTGAGTGGCCCCGACGCCGGACTCGCGGTCGGCATCCACGAACGGGACCTGTCCCCGATGCGTCTCGACTTCGGCGCCGACCCGCACTTCTTCCTGCTGGCGGACACCGAAAGCGGGAAGACGGCCTTCCTGCGCACGCTGGCCCGCCGGATCGAAAACGCCTACCGGCCCGATCAGGCCCGCATCGTCGTGGTCGACCACCGGCGGGGACTGCTCGGCGAGATCGGCGACGATCACCTGCTCGGCAGCGGCACCAACGACGCGCACAGCCGCGAACTGCTCGGGGAGGTCGCCGAAGCGATGACCAAACGCCTGCCGGGCAAGGACGTCACGCCCGAACAGCTGCGCGCGCGCAGCTGGTGGGAGGGGCCCGAGATCTTCGTACTGGTGGACGACTACGACATGGTCGCCACGCACAAGCAGCATCCGCTGATGCCGTTGCTCCCGCTGGTCGCCCAGGGCTCCGACATCGGGCTGCACGTGGTGCTCACGCGCCGCTCGGGTGGTGCCGGCGCCGGACTGTTCGAGCCGTTCCTGTCTCGCCTCCGCGAGGTCGGCACGCCCGGCCTGATGATGTCGGGCGATCGGGACGAAGGTCCGCTGCTGGGTGGTATGCGCGCACAGGTACTCCCGCCGGGCCGGGGCTGGCTGGTCGATCGCCGCGGGGGCAAGGGACTCGTCCAGCTCGCCTGGCTCGAGCCGCGTGCGTAGCCCGGCTGGCCGGAACCGGCCGCTCACTCCCGGCGGGCAGGCCGGGGTGATGGGCTTGATCAGCAGACCGACGCGAGCACGGAAAAGGGAGGGAACATGAGTGGTGGCAGGGTCGAAGCCTGGATACCGGCACTTCGGACGTTCGCCAACAATTTGCACCAGCAGGTCAACGCCATTCCAGCGCCCACGATCGACCGGGAACCGGTTGCCGACTGCGAACTCATGAACGAATGCAGGGCACTGGCCGCGGCGGACAAGTTCGTGACCGGCGAGCTCAAAGCCTTCATGACCGCGGCCGCCGAGGGATTCCAGACCTTCGAGGACCTCGCCCGGCGATGTGCGAACGAGTACGAGAACGCGGGCGAAGCCGCCGCGACGGCGATCCAGGGATTGGCCGACAAGGTGAACCGGGGGCCGCAATCGGCTTCCGCCCCGGCTCCGGACATCCCGTTGCTCGGAAACCCCTACGAGCCGAGCCTCTGACCGGGACGAGACCGAAATGACCTACAAGGATCTTTCGCTGGACAAGCAGCGCAAACTCCTCCTCGGCGAGATCTCGCACACCTATCCCGCGCTCAGACAGGCGAGCGAGATGTGGACGTCCGTGCAGCGGTGGCTCAACCCCGCGAGCCGTTCCCTATGGGAGTCGACAAACGCACTGGAACCGTTTTGGGACGACGAAGCCGGGCGCCGGATGGTCCAGTGGCTGCGTGACACCCACACCGGCTCGCTGGGTCCCTGGGAACGCGCCGCCGCGGAATCCCATGTCGTGGAACACATCGACAAGCTCACCGGAATGATCATCCAGAGCGCGCTCACCTTCGTCTCGGAGGCGACGAAGGCGGCCAACGACCCCGACTACGAAGAAACGGCCAGGTCGGTCATAGGCGAGAAACTCGACGAAATGGCCATACTGTATCTGCGCACGGGGCATGCCATGCTCGCCGCCCGCAGCCGCCCCTGGAACGGGGCACGGGGCGAGGTCGACCCCGGCGTCGGCGCCGGTCCGTCCCACGCGGGCACGGGCACGCAGAACCCGGCGTCCCCGGTCTCGCCGTCGAATCCGGCTCCCGGCCAGGAAAACCCGGCGACTCCCGAACAACCGCAGAACCCCACCGAGGATCCGCTGCAGGAAGCACTGGAGGCGGCACCGGACGCGCTGGATGCCTTGACCAGCGCGCTCGAATCGCTGCAGCAACTGGCGGGTGGCGGACAGAGCGTTCCCGAACCGGCGGCGCTGCCGGATCCGACGGGTGCGCTGCCCTCGTGGGATCCGTCGTCCACGTCGCCGTCCGGGATCGGTGACCCGTCGGGAATGCCGAGTCTGGCAGGCGGTGGCGGCGATCTACCCGGTGGTGGCGGTGGTGCCGGCGGGCCGGGCACCGGCCTGGGAGCGGGCGGCCCGACGGCGAACCCGGTATCGCCTTCCGGAACCGGTGCCGTCGGAACGGCTCTGCCGCCCGTCGCGGCGGGGACGGGTGCGCGGTCCGCGGCCGGGACAGCAGGCTCAGGCGCGATGCCGCCGATGTATCCACCGCAGTCGGCCGGAGCGAGGGGAAGCGGCGGCGGGGTGAATCCCGGGAACGCCGACCGGGCCACCGGCAGGCAGAGGGAGCGGAAGCCCGGTGGCACGCCAGGTGTGTCCCTGATGGGACGTGCGGGAAAGAACCGGGCGTCGGCCACCGCCATCCCGCCCGGCGCACGGAGGGATTGGGACACGGAGAACGACGGCGTCCAGTTGCTCGACGAAGAACTGTGGCAAGTGGACCCGGTTGTGCACAAGAACCAGGAAGAGCCGCGGTTCCACGCGGGACGATGAGGAGGGGCAGATGCCCGCAAGCGAGATCAACGGCAACACGACGGCGATGAGCGCGTATTCCACCAAGCTCACCGCTCCAGCCCAGCCGGCGTCACTGGCCCGGCCGGGATCGGCTGATATCGCCGGGATGTTCGAAGGCATCGCGATGTCATTGCTGGACAAGGCGGCCACCGCCGAGATGGCGGCACTGCTCGCCAAGATCACCGAGGACATGGCCACCGATTCGGCGACGGTCAAGGCGATCGCCGCCGACTACACCGCCGCGGACGCGGCCAGCGCGCTGACGCTCGCCACGTCGACCATCAAGCTCGCACAGCAGGGTTTGAGCCTGCTGAAGCAGGCGTCGGGCTCCATCGGCCAGGCACCCGAATCCACCGAGGAAAAGACCGACACGTCCGCGGCCGACGGTTCGCAGACCCAAGCGTGAGGAGCGATCGATGATCCCCTACCAGCTGCTCCCCATCGAGATGCACGATGTGATGGCCCGCGCCGAAGCCAAGAAGGTCCCGGCCCTGCTCGAAGCCGCGACCATGTGGCGGGACGTGCGTGGCTGGATCGACACCACCGCCGCGGAGATCAGCACCCGGGTCGGCGAGCTCACTCCGGAGTGGACGGACGACGCCGGGCGGAAGCACGAAGAGAAGGTCCAGCGGACCCTGGCCGAACTCAAGTTCTGGGGAGACCGGATCGATCTGGCCGACCCCGCGGGGAAACTGACGACGCTCGCCTCCGACGTCTCGGCGACCGCGGCCGCGGTGGCTGCGTTTTACGCGGAGTACCGCATCGCCACGCTCACCCCGTTCGGCGCGGCGGCGGCTTTCGCCCTCCAGCAGGCGTCTGGCATGAAAATGACCGAATTGGGCGGGCACTTCGATCTCTCGATGCTCAGCGTCTGCGCGGCGGCCGGAATCCAGTCGCCGGCGGATCTGCTGCCCGCGCAGCAAGCCGTCTCGGCCGAGGGCAACTCCCCGGCGGACTTCATCGCCGCCGCCGAAGCCGGGATGACCGCGCTGACCGAACTCCAGAGCCTCGCCGAAACCGCGGGTTCGTTCGCCGGGGGCGGATCGCCGGGCATCGAGCTGCCGACGACCGGGGACGGTGCCGGATCCGGCACCGGCTCGTCCGGGCTCTCGCTGGCTGGCCTCGGCTCCGTGCCGACGGTGCCCACGGCCGGCGTCGTTCCCCCGATCGGCGGGCTGCCGGGTGGCACCGGCGCTCCGCCCATGCCGACGGGACTGCTGGGCGGAATCGGTGCGGCCGCCGGGGCCGGAGGTCTTCCCGTCGCCGCGAAGCCCGTCGGCGGCAAGCGGGCCCCCAGCCTGGCGTCGGAGGTCCAGCCGGGCGCGGCGAGTCTCACCGGGGCCAAGTCCGCGAGCACGGGGATGCCCCCGATGACGCCACCACACGGCGGCGGCGGAGGTCAGGCCACCGCGGGCACGCTGCGGCCCGGCTCGGGTGACCAGCCGACCGGACGCAACGGGGCGGCGCGGAGGGAGTCATCCGGCCGGAGCGACGGTGTTCCGGCGAAGCTGCGCGGCCGGGCCGCCAGCGGCAATCCGGACGGCGAGTTCACCTTGGCGCGCGGTCGCCGGTCGGACGAGTCGGACACGGGCTCGGTGCAGCTGCTCGACGAAGATCTGTGGCGGCCGACCTCCCGCTGAGCAGATACGTGAAGGCCCCCTTCACTGCGCTGGACGCAGTGAAGG
>NZ_JBHVKW010000095.1:0-33534 GCF_042797905.1 Amycolatopsis sp. NPDC057786 | reverse complement strand
GGGCCCTACCGGTCGCCGGGGTTGCTGCGCACGCCCCTTTCGAAACGTTGATGGTTCCCAATGTGGCATTCGCAACACCCCTCCGGATCCGCGGGCGGCCTCAGAAGTACGTGAAGGTCGGAAGTACGTGAAGGCCCCCTTCACTACGTCTAGCGCAGTGAAGGGGGCCTTCACGTACTTCCGATATGGGCACGCGGAGGACGTAACTCGCGTGATTGAGCACGTAACTCGCGTGTTTGGAGGCGATCCGCCTCTGATCACGCGAGTTACGGCTCTGATCACGCGAGTTACGTCCCCGCGCACCGCCGTACTCAGGGCTTGGTGCCGGTCACCAACGCGTGCTCGAACGGCAGTTCCACCGAGCGGACGTCGACACATCCGACCGACTTGAGCCACGCCGACGCCTCGGCCTGCGGCCAGGCCATCCCGCGTCCGGTGGCGAGAATGTTGAGGTACAACGAAAGCCGCGCGGAGAGCGGCCCACCGGTCTCGTCGTCCGCGGCCGCGAAGCCGTAGATCGAGATCTTCCCGCCGGACGGCAGCACCTCGTACGCCTTGGCCAGCAGCATGACGGACTGCTCCGCCGTGAAGGTGTCGAGCACATGGCTGAACAGAGCGTGGTCGGTGCCGCCGGGGAAGGCGTCGGTCAGCAGGTCGGCCGGGTGCAGGGTGAGCCTGTCGGTGACTTCGGCGGGCACGCGCTGTTCGGCCAGTTCGACGCTGCTGGGCAGGTCCAACAGGGTGGCTTTGAGGCCGGGGTTGGCCTTCAGCAGGGCCGCCGCCGTGGTGCCATCGCCACCGCCGACGTCGAGCAGGTGCCGCGACGACTTCACGTCGATGTGCTCCAGCAGCCCCGGCATCGTCTGCAGCGAGAACGCCGACATCGCCGTGTAGAAGATCCGCGCCTTCTCCGGGTCGTTGCCGAGCCGCGCGTACAGCGTGTCCCCCGGGCCGTCGAGCGCGTCGAGGGCCTCGTTGGTGCCCGCGCGCAGCGCGGAGGTCATCCGCGCGAACGCCGGGTAGTAGATGGTCTTCCAGCTGAGCAGGATGTGCTGCCAGCTCTCCGGGCCGCTCGTGGCGAGCAGTTCGGTCGCGACCGGGTGGTTCACATAGTCGACGCCCCGCTTCTCGATCAGGCCCGTGGTGGCCAGGGCGAGCATCAGCACCCGGACCTTGTGCGGCTCCAGGCCGGTGAACTCACCGAGTGCCGCCGCGTCGGCGCCGCCGCGCTCTTCCAGGAAGTCGAAGATGTCCAGCTCGATACCGGACACCACCGCGTTGAACAGGGCGGGACCGTTGGCGATCAGCTGGAAACGACGGTGAACCTCGGTGGAGTCGAGCGATTCCTGCATCGGCAGATTTCCTTTCCGGCCGGCGGAGATTTCCGCAGACGTTGAGAACGACACCGGCCCGCCTCAGAAGGAGCCGGACGCCGGTCCGGCATTGGCGTCGAAAGAGCTGCCGGAGTAATCGGGATGGAGTACGGAGAAGGCATAGGTGGCGGGCGCGGCGATCATCGCCGCGACACCGAGGACGAGGGCGGCCGTGACCACTGATTTCGAAGCGTTCTCACGCATTCGGGCCACGATGAGCACGACGAGGGCGGCCACTCCGAGCACGAGCGTGCCCCATTTCGCCCACGGCAAGAAGTTCGGGTAATGGGACCACAGCCAGGCGCCCCAGGCCAGCTCCGCCGCGATGGCGATCGGCAGGATCCAGCCCTGCCTGCCGCCGCCGCGATACGCCCGCCAGAAGGTGACGATGCCGAGCGCGGAAAGCGCCGCGATCGCAGGGGCGAGAGAGGCCACGTACGCGGTGTGCGCGACAGCGCTCGCGCTGAACACGAAGAGGAAGGTCACCAGCCAGACGCCCCACATCACCAGCCCGCCTCGCACGGGATCGGTGCGCTCGGCGCGGCGCCACCACCAGAGCCCGCACAGCAGGGACAGCAGGGCGAGCGGGAACAGCCAGGCGATCGCGACGCCGAGGTGACCGTCGAGCAGTTTGGTCGCCCCCATCGGATCCGCCCGAGTCTCCATTTTGGACTCGTCCGGCTGCGGGCCGCCAGGACCGAGGGGCTGGCCGCCTTCGGCCTTCGGACCGAAGTCTCCGTTCTGTTCGTCCTGGTGCTTGGTCCCGAAGTTCCCGTTCTCGTCCAGGCCCTGACCGCCGCCGGGGCCTTGCGGATCCCCGGGACCGCCCTCGGGGCCAGGGCCGTCACCCGGACCACCCTGAGGTCCACCGGGACCACCGGGGAAGTCGCCAGGGCCGCCACCGGGACCACCAGGGCCGAGCGACGGAAGGCCGCCGCGACCGTTGGGGTCCTCGGCGCCGGGCAGGTGGATGCCGACCCGGCCGAGACCGTTGTAGCCGAACACCATGGCGAACGCGCTGTTGTTCGTGGTGCCGCTGATATGCGGGCGAGAACTGTCCGGGGTGAAGGTGTAGAGCGCGATCCACGACAGCGACACCGCCAGCGTCACCACCCCGGCGAGCGCCAGGTGCTTCGCCCGGCGGCGCAGCTCGACGGGGGCGCTCAGCAGGTAGCCGATCGCCAGTGCGGGCAGGATCATCCACGCCTGCACCATTTTCGCCTGGAAGCCGATGCCGACCCAGACACCGGCCAAGACCAGCGACCGGAGCCGCGCCTCGAGCACGGCGCGCTGATAGGCGTCGACGGCGAGCACCAGGCACATCGTCAGCAGACCGTCCTGCATGCTGTGCCCGAACATGGACGCGAGGACCGGGGTGAGGGTGAAGATGCCCGCGGCGAGCAGCCCGGGCACCACGCCCGCCCAGCGTCGCACGACCCGGTACAGCACCAGTACCGAGATCACGCCCTCGATCACCTGCGGCAGCGCCAGCGACCATTCGTGATAGCCGAAGATCTTGGCCGAGATGGCCTGCGGCGCGAACGATCCGGCGAGTTTGTCGAGTGTGTACGTCGCACCCGGGTCGACGGTGCCGTAGAAGAACGCCTTCCAGCTCTCGGACATGCTCTTGGCCGTGTCCGAGTACAGCGGCGCGAAGTCGACCCTCGGCAGGTTCCAGGCGTAGAGCACCAAGGCCACGAAGGCGATGCCCAGCAGCGCCGGCCGGGCCCACCGCGGCTGGTCGGCGGGTGAGCGCCAGAACGCCCAGCGGCCGCGCACACCCTCGGGGGCGGGGTCCGGTGACGGTGACGGCAGATGGGTGAGTGTTGCGGACACTCCGGTACCTCGCTTAACCGTTGTTGTCGAGGAGAACGGGCCAGGTTGTTTCGCCGAATCCGCCCCGCGGCGAATTCTTCCGCGCGTGCTCGTCCAGCCTCTCGAACAAATTCTTGTTCCTGCCGTTGAGCATCGTCAACTGGGAAGAATAGCACTCGACGGCTTCTTGTTTCCGTTTCCAAGTCTCCGTCGTCGCGGACTCGAATTCGGAAGTGCCGAGCCGGAAACCGGCGGGTAGTTCGATCGTTCCCGGTTTGAACATCGAATAGGGGAGGTCTTCCCACAGCCGTATCGGAATGTTCGTCGCGCGCGCGGCGGACAAGGCGGCGTCACGGGTGGCCAGGTTGTCGGGATGGTCGACGACGGCCGCGCACGTGACGATCAAGGTCGGCTCGAACTCCGCGACGACCGCCTCGATGTCGTCCTTGATCTGGGCGACGAGACCGTCGTCACCCGGTGAATCCTGGGCCACCGCGAGCTTTTGCCCGCCCTCCACGTGATCGGTGAGCCACCGGCCGTCCGGCAGCCTCCGGTAGATGGAGTCGAGGAACCGGCCGTGCCGGTACGCCAGCCCGAGGTGGGCGAGCGCGGCGATGTCCTCGTTCCGGCGATGGAGCGGCGCGTCGTCCTCCGGGGACAGACCCCAGACCGCGTGCATTCGCTCCGCCGCCGCGGAATAGGGAGGCGGTGCCGTTCCGGCGAAGACCGTGTTGACGAGCACCTCCGAACCGTCCCGCGCAGATTGGGCGAGACTCGCGCCGAGGGAAAGGACCGCGTCGTCCAAATGCGGGGAGATCGCCAGCAGCCGGCGTGGAATCATGGTGCTGATTTTGGTTACCGCCTTGTCGCACTTCAACTGGTGAGTCTGGACAGTGCTCGGTTCTCGTGACGCAACGCCGAACTCGCGTGATCAGGCACGTATCTCGCGTGATCAGAGGCGTAACTCGCGTGATCGGACAGCGCACACAGGTCAGCGCTGGGCCGCGGCGCGCACGAGTTCCGCCGCCACCGTCGTCCCGTCGGTGCGGATCGTGCCGGCGACGGTTTTCGCGCGTGCCGAGGTTTCCGGAGTCAGTGCCGTGACGAGCGCGGCGGAAAGCGAATCGACCGTCGGGTTCGGGCCGTCGTGTGCCACCCCGATGCCCAACTCGGCCACCTTGGCGGCGAAATGCGGATGGTCCGCGATCTGCGGGACCACGACCTGCGGAACTCCCGCCAGCGCCGCCACATGCGTCGTGCCGGTGCCACCATGGTGGACCGCGGTGGCCACGCGACCGAAGAGCGCTTGCAGGTTTTCCTCTCCGACGGCAAGGCAGTCGGCACTGTCGTCTGGCAGCGTCAAACCCGCCCAGCCGTGGGAAAGAACGACCCGGCGCCCCTGGGCGCGGATCGCCTCGACGGCCACCTTCGCGATGTCGGAGGGGGCGGGCGAGCAGCCGAAGCCGACGTACACCGGCGGCGGGCCGGCGGCGAGAAACGCTTCCAGCTCAGCGGAAAGCGGACGATCGTCGGGGTGGATCCACGCGCCGGTCCGGACACCGCCGTCCGCCGGTGCCAGCAGCGGATCCGCCGCAAAGAAGGGCTCGTCGGCGGCGCTGAAGTCGTACAGGTTCTTGACCGGCGGCAGACCGATCGCGGCGCGCAGCTCGTTGAGCGCGTCGCCGAACATCCCGTCGGCACCGTTGTTGTACATGCCCCGGTGTTCGGGCGACGGCACGAGCACCGGCGAGGGGACGACGTAGAAGTACGGGATGCCCAGTTTCTCGGCCACCGAACGGACACCGATCGCGCCGGACAGCAGGCCGGTCGCCACCACCGCGTCACAGCCTTCGGCGGCCGCCGGGATCTTGTCGAACTGCTCGGCGATCCCCGCGATCGCGGCCTCGGGCGATTCGGGCGGCCCGCCCAGCTTGCCCGCCTCTTCGAGCACCGGCTTGCCGACGACGACGTGCGGCACGCCCACCTCGGCCAGCCGTCCGGTGTAGTCGGGAGGCGCGCACATCCGCACCTCGTCCCCTTGCTCGCGCAACCGCAGTGCCAGCGCCACCAGCGGTTCGACCTCGCCGCGGGTTCCGTACGACCAAAACAACACGCGCATTTCGTATCCCCTGGTGTACTTCAGCGCCGGACCGCGGCGATGCCGACCGTGGCGTAGTTGATGGTGAACGACCCACCGATTTCGTCGATGGCCGAGCCGAGATACGCCAGGAACCGGGCGCGCGCGTCCTCCGCGAGGTGGTTGAGCCCGCCCTGCGTCGGGATCTGGTCCAGCCACTCGTCACGGGTGCAGACCCGTGACCACTCGAAGCGCAGTTCCTCCGGATCGCTGAACGCGCCGGTCCGGAGGATTCCTTCGGCGGCCTTGACGTACTGCTTGGCGTAGACCTGCTGGACGTACTCTTCGACGTCTTCGTCCTTTTGGGACGGCGGCTCGAACTTCACGTCCGGCATGGCGTGCCGGTACGCCTCCCCCTGCGCCGTCATGACGGCCTCTGGGAGCTCGAAACCGTTGTCGAACAACGCGATCAGGCCATGTGGGACGAGCACGTCCGCCACCTTGGCCGCGCCCGCGAACGGATCGACCCAGTGCCACGCGGTCCCCGAGGTGACCGCGTCGAAGGTGCGGCCGGCCGGGTCCCAGTCCTCGAACTTCGCGACCTCGACGTCCAGCCCGCGCCTGCGGGCGACCTCCGCCATCCGCGCGTCCGGCTCGACGCCGAGCACCGTGCACCCCGCCGCCTGGAACGGGCGGGACGAAAGGCCGGTGCCGCAGCCGACGTCGACGAAGTTCTTGCCGGGGCTCATCGAGACGATCCGGTCGACCAGTGCTTCGGGGTAGGTGGGCCGGGCGCGGTCGTACCGTTCGGCGTCGGCGCCGAACCACTGCGCCATCTGCCGGTTCTCGTGCGGTGCTGCAGCCAGATCGGACATTTTCCTCACCCTGGTCGGTTGATGGTCAGACGGAAACGCGGCCGACGGCGGCACGCAGGCGCTCCGCGGCCACGGTCGTCCCGTCGCCGCGGAGCGTGCCGGCGACGGCTTTCGCGCGTGCCCGGGTCTCCGGGGACAGCGCCGACGCGAGCGCGGCGGACAGCGAATCGAACGTCGGAGCGGGCCCGAACTCCTCGAACGCCACACCGATGCCCAGCGCGGCAACCTGCTCGGCGAAGTACGGCTGGTCGGTGATCTGGGGCAGCACGACCTGCGGGATACCCGCCCGCGCGGCGACCGTCGTCGTGCCCCCGCCGGCGTGGTGGACGACGGCGGCGACGCGGCCGAACAGCGCCTGGAGATTCACCTCGCCGACGGCGAAGCAGTCGGCGCCGTCGTCGGGCAGGGCCATGTCCGCCCAGCCCCGCGAGAGGACCACCCGGTGCCCCTGCGCACGGATCGCCTCGACGGCCAGCTTCACCGTGTCCGCGATTTCGGGTGTGCTGCCGAAACCCACGTACACCGGCGGCGGACCGGCGGCGAGGAACGCCTCCAGGTCCGCGGGAAGAGGGCGCTCGTCGGGCAGGATCCACGCGCCGGTCTGCACGGCGCCGAGTTCGGGCCGGGGCGGGGCCAGCACCGGATCCGCCGCAATCCAGGGCTGCTCGGTGAAGCCGTACTCGACGAGGTTCTCCACCGGCGGCAGTCCAAGCCATGCGCGACGGCCGTTGAGCGCGGCCGCGTATCGCCGGGAGAAGACCTCGTTGTAGAAGTCCCACAGGGCCCGGTTGTCGTCCATGGCCTCCTCGGGCGGCCGTCCGTCGCCCCGCGACAGGGGCGGCGGGTAGTACGGCGACGGCAGATAGATCGGGCAGTACGCGGCGTAGAAGTACGGGATGCCCAGGCTTTCGGCCACTGAACGCACGCCGATGGCGGCGGACAGGACACCGGTCGCCAGCACCACGTCACAGCCCTCGGCGGCCGCCGGGACCGCGTCGAACTGCTCGGCGAGCTCGTCGGCGGGGCGCCTCGGTTCCGGGCCTTCCGTCATCCCCCGCATCATGGCGTGCAACGACTGCCCGACCGGAACGAACGGGACGGCGAACTCGGCCAGCCGTTCCGCGGTGTCCGGCGGCGCGCACACGCGCACCTCGGTGCCGAGTTCCCGCAACCGCACCGCCAACGCGACCACCGGTTCGACGTCTCCGCGGAGTCCGGTCGTCGACAACAACACACGCATTTCATATCCCCTGGCTTCAGACGGAAACGCGGTCGACCGCGTCGAGGAGGAATTTCGCGGCCACGGCGGCCCCGTCGGTGCGGACCGTGCCCGCCACGGCCGCCGCGCGTTCCCGGGTTTCGGTGGCGAGTGCCGTCTCGAGCGCGGCCGACAGTGACTCGAAGGTCGGCGTCGGGCCTTCGTGCGCCGCGCCGATCCCGAGTTCGGCCACCCGGCCGGCGAAGTACGGCTGGTCCGCGATCTGCGGGACCACGACCTGCGGAACACCCGCCCGGGTGGCCGTGGTCGTCGTGCCCGCGCCACCGTGATGGACGGCGGCGGCCACCCGGCCGAACAGGAGCTGCTGGTTGCCCTCGCCCGCCGCGAAGCAGTCATTCCGGTCGTCGATCAGCGCGAGGTCTGCCCAGCCACGGGAAATGATCACCCGGCGGCCGTGGGCCCGCACCGCCTCGATGGCGACCTTGGCGGCCTCTTCGGGGGCGCGCATGCTGCCGAAACCGACGTACACCGGCGGCGGACCGGCGGCGAGGAACGCCTCCAGCTCCGCGGAAAGCGGCCGCTGGTCGGGCAGTGTCCAAGCGCCGGTCTGGACAACGTCGAGATCTGTCGGCTGGAGCGGGGCGAGGGACGCGTCGGCCGCCAACAGGGGGTGATCGGTGAAGCCGTAGCCGAAGACGTCCTCGACCGGAGGGAGGCCGATCGAGGCGCGCTGGCTGTTGAGCGGTTCGCCGAAGCGTTTGAGCGCACTCCGGCTGTTGCGCTCCCACAGCGCCCGGTTGTCGGTGCCTTCCGGCGCGGGAGGCTCGCCGAGCGGGGGCGGCGGCGCGTAATGCGGCGACGGGATGAAGCGCGGGCAGTAAAAGGCGTAGTAGTAAGGGATTCCGAGTTTCTCCGCCACCGACCGGACAGCGACCGCGGTGGCCAGCATCCCGGTCGTCACCACGACGTCACAGCCCTCGGCGGCCGCCGGGACCTCGGCGAACTGGACGGCCATCGCCTCGGCCGAAAGCCGCGGCCCGTCCTCGGGGGACGGCGGTTTCGCCCCCTTGATCGCGGTGCGGGTCGAACCTCCGACCGGTACCAGCGGGATTCCGACGTCGGCCAGCCGTTCGGAGGAGTCCGGTGGCGCGGCCATCCGCACCTCGGCGCCCGCCTCCCGCAGCCGCACGGCCAACGCCACCAGCGGTTCGACGTCCCCCCGGCTTCCGGACGTCGCCAGCAACACGCGCTTCACGTAATTCCCCGTTCTTTCAGTTCAGGCGGGAACCGACGGCTTTTCCCGGCTGACCGCGTCGCGCAGCAGATCCACGGCCACCCTGGTCCCGTCGGCGGGGATCGTGCCGGCGACCTCGATCGCCTTTGCCCGCGTCTCGGGGGCCAGTGCCGTGGTGAGCGCGGCGGACATGGCCTCGAACGTCGGAGCCGGCCCTTCGAGGGCGACCCCGATCCCCAGTTCGGCGACCCGGTCGGAGTAGTACTGCTGGCCGACGATCGACCGCACGATGATCTGCGGCGAACCCGCGCGGGTGGCGATATGCGTCGTGCCCGTGCCGTCGTGGTGGATGGAAACGGCGACCCTCCGGAACAGCTCTTGGAGGTTCACCTCGTCGACGGCGAAGCAGTCGTCCTCGTCCTCAGGCAGGTCCAAACCGGCCCAGCCACGCGAAAGGATCACGCGGTGCCCCTTCGCGCGGATCGCCTCGATGGCCACCTTCGCCGCGTCGGCGGTGCCGGACGAGCTGCCGAAACCGACGTACACGGGAGGCGGACCGGCGGCGAGGAAAGCCTCCAGGTCGGCGGGAAGCGGCCGTTCGTCGGGCAGGATCCAGGCTCCGGTCTGCACGGCCTCGTGCCGCGGCTCCAGCGGCGCGAGGATCGGATCCGCGGCCAGCAAAGGCTTTTCGGTGGAGCAGTAATCGAAGAGGTTCTTCACCGGCGCCAGGCCGATCTCGGCCCGCTTCGCGTTGAGCGCGTCTCCGAACAGTCCGTCGGCGCCCTGGTTGTACATCTCGCGCTGCGGCGCTTCGAGGTGGCTCGGCAGGTGGATCGGGCACAAAGCGACGTAGTAGTAGGGAATTCCGAGCTTCTCGGCCACCGACCGCACCGCGACGGCGCCGGACAGCAGACCGGTCGCGACCACGACGTCGCAGCCTTCGGCGACGGCGGGCATCTGATCGAACTGGTCGGCGATCCCGGCGGCGGCGAGCTCGGGATCCCGGCCCTCGCCGTCGTCCATCCCGCGGTCCGGCCGGGCGACCGGCACCAGCGGCACGTCGATCTCGGCCAGCCGCTCCGCGCTGTCCGGCGGCGCGCACACCCGCACCTCGGCGCCGGATTCCTTCAGCCGCGCGGCCAAGGCCACCAGCGGCTCGACATCCCCGCGTGAGCCACACGCCCACAACAACACGCGCATTTCGCTTCCCCTCTACCAGGTGACCGGCAATTGATCCGGGCAGTCGATGAACGCGTTCCGAAGCTTGACCTCGTCGTTGGACACCGCCAGGCGCAGCCCGGGGAATCGCTGCCACAGGGACTGATAAGCCATGCGCAGCACCGACCTCGCGATCGCGGCGCCGATGCAGTAATGAATGCCGTGCCCGAAACCGACGTCCGAAACCGGCGGGCGCCGCGCGTCGAGCACGTTCGGGTTCGGCGTCAGCGCTTCGTCCCGGTTGGCCATCAGGATCGAGCAGAGGACGTAATCCCCCGCCTTGATCAGCTGCCCGCCGACGACGACGTCCCTGAGCGCCATCCGCGGATTCGGCTGCTGGACGGGCGAGAGGTAACGCAGCAATTCGTTGACGACGCGATCCGCTTCTTCCTTGCCTTCGAAGAGCATCTGTTTCTGGTCCGGGTGGTCCAGGAGCGCGAGCACCCCGAAGCCCAGCATTCCCGCGACGGTCTCGACACCGCCGAGCAGCAGTGCCGTGCACAGGCCCTTCAGCTCGTCGTCGGTGACGTTGTCGCCGTGCTCGCGGACGAGCATGCCGAGGAAGCCGTCGTCGGGATCCTTGCGCTGGCGGGTGATGAGACCGAGCAGGTACTGGTTGAACGCCGCGCTGTCGGCGGCCCTCGCCTTGAATCCGCGGCTGAGATCGACGTTACGCCGGATCCGCCGGATGAACTCGTTGCGGTCGTCACGCGGGATGCCGAGCAGTTCACAAAGGACACCGCCGCCCACCGGGTCGGCGAAAAGTCCTTGTACGTCAGCGGGCGGGCCTTCGGCCTCGACCTCGTCGAGACGTTCGTCGATGAGTTCCTGGATCGCGGGTTCCAGCCGCCGGATCCGCCGGACGGTGAACTCCGGCGTCAGCATCCGCCGCAACCGCGTGTGCTCGGGCGGGTCGTAGGTGGAGATCTGGCCGACGAACTGCGGCGCCATGGGCACGTCTTCGCCGTTGGTCGTCCGTTTCGCCTCGGCCTCGGTGAGCCGGGGCCGCGTCGTGAAGTTCTCGTGGTCGCCGAGGATCTTGCGCACGACGTCGTAGCCGAGCGCCTGCCAGACGTAACCCGTGCCGAGCTGCGTGGACGCGTCCCCGAGAATCCGGACCAACGGGCCCTTCTCCCGCAACGCGAACATGTCCTCGTGCGGATCGCAGTGCGTCCTCATCATGTAGTTCGCCGTCGGCTCCACGGCCGGCGCGACCTCGTCGATTGCGTGCTCCATACCGAGTGGAAGCTCCTTTGGTGACCTGCGGTCCGGCCGTTGTGCCGCGCCGCAATCTTCATCCGCGATCGGGCGGGACGTCCAGCGCCGCCATGGACGACTCGTGAGTGGCTCAGGGGAAATGGGAAGGCGAAGCCGTCGATGGCGCGAAAGCCACTTTCGGGACATCCAGCGTCGCGAAAGTGGCTTTCGCGACACGGCACGTCACCGCCAACCGGAACTCACCATTCGACCATCAGGCTCGTGAGCCCGTAAGCCGGCGTGGTGAGACGGAACATGGTGTCCTTCTCGGGATCCGCCAGCCTCAAGCCCGGAAACCGCCGCCACAGCAACGTGAAGACCGTCCGCAGTTCGAGCCGCGCCAGCGAAGCGCCGAGACAGTGGTGGATCCCGTGCCCGAACGCCACATGCGGCGCGGGCTCCCGCGTGAGGTCGAGCCGGTCCGGCTCCGGTACCAGCGCGGGATCACGGTTCGCCATGGGGAGCGAGCAGAGCACGGTCTCGCCCTCCTTGATCACCTCGTCCCCGATGACGACGTCCTCCATGGCCGTGCGGGGGGTCGGGGCGTATGGGACCGTGAGGTACCGGATCAGCTCGTCGACCGCCCGATCCGCCGCCTGGCCGTCGCCCCGCACCGCGTCGAGTTGTTCGGGATGCCGCAGCAGCGCCAGCACGCCGAGGCCGATCATGCCGGAGATGTTGTCGTCACCGGCCAGCATCACCTGAACGCAGAAACCCCGCAGTTCCTCGTCGGTGGCCTCGTCACCGTGTTCGGCGACGACCGCGCCGATCAGCCCTTCCCCGGGTTCCTCGCGGTTCCTGGCGATCATCGCCAGCAGGTAACGGGAGAACGCCTCGCCGGCGGCAGCCCGTCTCCGCTGGCTCAGCGAGGCGTCGAGGTGCCCGTGGCACAGCTTGAGGAACATGGCGCGGTCGTCACGGGGCACCCCGATCAGTTCGCACAGCACGGCTCCGGGCACCTCGTCGGCGACGAGCTCGATCACGTCGGCGGGGGATCCCTCGTCCTCCATGGCATCGAGCCGTTCCGTCACGATCTGCTCGATGTACGGCTCCATGCGCCGCATCTTCCGCAGGGTGAATCCCGGCGTCAGCTTCTGCCGCATCCGGGTGTGCTCTGGCGGGTCGTAGTCCATCAGGTTGCCGACGAGCTCCTGCGGCCGGAAGATGCCCTGCCCGCCGACCTCGTCCTGCTCATGCCAGCGGCGCCGGGTGCTGAACCGCTTGTGGTCGCCCAAAACCTGGCGGACGACCGAGTGTCCCGCGGCCATCCAGATGGTTTCGGCGTCCGCCCCGGTGCCCACCGTGACCTTCGACAGCGGTCCGGCGGCGCGCAGTTCGTCCGCCGGGTCGAGGTCCTGCCTGCGGATGTGCAGCGGGCGCGTGTCCTCACCACTCAACGGGGAGCTCCTCGATGTTGAACGGGGCGGGTTTGCCCGCCACGAACCGCAGTTCCTCCTCCGGCACCGCCAGCCGCAGTGCCGGGAACCGGCGCGCCAGGATCGGCAGTGCCACCCGCAGTTCGAGCCTCGCCAGCGGGGCCCCGACGCAGTGGTGGATGCCGTGCCCGAAGGCGAGGTGCCCCGGACTGTTCTCGCGGGTGATGTCGAACTTGTCGCCGAGCGCGCGGTTGACCGCCAGCATCGAACAGGTCAACACGTCACCGGCGTGGATGTCGTAGCCGGCGATGGTCAGATCGACGAGCGCCGTCCGGGGAGAAGGGGCCTCGACGATCGTCGGGAAACGCAGGACTTCCTCGGTCGCGCTGTCCACCAGCTCCGGGCGCTCGCGCAGCAGGGACAGCTGGGCGGGATTCGTCGCGAACAGGAGCACCGCCATCGCCAGCTGGGCGGCCATCTGCTCGACGGCCACGATCAGGATCGCCTCGGCGAGCCCCGAAAGTTCCTCGTCGCTGACCTTGTCGCCGTGCTCGCGCACGATGAACCCGATCAGCTCGTCGCCGGGATCGCGGCGTTCGCGGGCGGCGAGCTTCTCGCAGTAGTTGACGACACCGAGGCTCGACTGCGCGCGCTGCTTGGGGATCCGGCTCTCCCGGCTGTCCCGGATCATTCGCGACAGATCGGCCTGATCGTCGCGCGGGACACCGAGGAACTCGCAGGCGATGAGCGCCGGGATGGGCCAGCCGGCGTACCGGACGAAGTCGATCGGCGAGCCCATGCTCTCCAGATCGTCGAGGCCCTCCTCGATGACTTCTTCGACCCGCGGACGCAACCGCTCGATCCGCCGGACGCTGAACGCCCCGGCCACCGTCCCGCGCAGGCGGGTGTGATCGGGCGGGTCGTAGGCCTGCAGGATCCCCGGCAGGTGGGCGCGGTCCGCCTCGTCGTCGACCGGCCGCATCGAGCTGAACCGCGTGGCGTCGGCGAGGATCTCGCGCACCTCGTCGTACCCGGTGACCAACCATTGCCTGCGGCCGTTCAGCCCCGTCTCCGTGTCGTATCTGTGCAGCGGGCCTTCCTGGTGCAACGCCCAGAGCTCCGGCGCCGGATCGAGCCGGATCCGCTGATGCGGCAAGGGAACTACCATGATTCTCCTCAGGCTTTCTGGCGTTACCAGTCGAGCGGCAGGGCTTCCACGTCGAACGGTGGTGGTCCGAACTTGAGCTTGCGATCGGGCTCGGCGAGCCTCAGCTTGGGAAAACGCCGTGCCAGCGCGGGAATCGCCTCCCGGAACACCATCTCCGCCAGCGGCCTGCCGAGGCAGTGGTGGATACCGTGCCCGAACGAGACATGCGGCGACTTCTCCCGGGTGATGTCGAATTCGTCCTCCGGCGCGGGGAACTTCGCCCGGTTCGCCCCGAGCAGGGAACACGTGACGGTGTCTCCGGCCTTGACCAGACGGCCGCCGATCGTCACGTCCTCCTTCGCGATACGCGGGTGGAGTTTCTCGTCGGTGGTCAGATACCGGTTCAGCTCCTCCAGCCAGTCCGGGATCGTGTCCGGCTGGTCTCGCAGGATGTCGAACTGCTCCGGGAAATCGACCATCAGCAACGCACCCGCCGCGAGGAACCGGGCCACCTGGTCGCCGCCGGCGCCCATGATGAACGCGGCCACCCCGGCCAGCTCCGCGTCGGTGATCTCGTCGCCGTGTTCGCGCACCACGACGCCGAACAGGTCGTCACCGGGATCGCGGCGCACGCGGGCGACGGCCTTGTTCATGTACTGCATGTACTTGTTGCCCGCCGCGTTGCGCCGTTTGTCCGTCCGCTCGGTCCGGCTGGCGTGCAGGGTGCGGGACAGATCCGCCTGGTCGTCCCGCGGGATGCCGAGGAAGTCGCAGGTCGCCGTCGTGGCGATCGCCCAGCCGAAATGCGGGACGAAATCCACCGGACCGCCCATGTCCTCGATGGTGTCCAAGGCGTCTTCGACGATCTGCGCGACCTCGGGGCGGAAGTCCTTCATCCGCCGCATCGTGAACGGCGGGGTGACCAACCGGCGCAGCCGCGTGTGGTCCGGCGGGTCGTAGTGGGTGAGGAAACCGGGCCAGGCGATACCTGCCGCGGTCCCGCCGTAGATCAGGCGCGCGCTGAACTTGTCCGAGCTGAGAACCTGGCGGACCTCGTCGTATCCGGTGGCGAGCCACGCGGTCCGCCGTTCGCCGTCTTCCTCGGTGCCGAGGGCGGAGATGGGGCCTTCGGCCATCAGGGCGAGGAGTTCCGCTCCCGGATCGAAGCGGTTCCTCCGGTGGATTTCCAGGCCCTTGACGACGTTGAGTTCCTCGAACACGGCAGTTCCTTTCGCCTCAACCGGCCGTCACGCGCGGGAATGATGTTCTCGGCTTGGGCGGACGAGCGTCGAGTTCGTCCAACCGTCCGGATCTGGTCGGCGGGGGCTGAAGGACGCTTTCACCGCATGTGATGCCGGGGAAAGCGTCCTTCACCGCATGTGATGCCGGGAAAGCGTCCTTCACCGAGGCTCGTCCAACCGTCCGGATCTGGGCCGGCGCCTCGTTCCGGGCCCCTCGCCGCTCGCGCCGGAGCACGTGTTGCGAAAGCCACTCTCGCAACGTTGAAGGTTGCGAAAGTGGCTTTCGCAACCTCGCGGTCGGGAGCGGCCGGGGTGAAGGGCGCTTTCACCGCATGTGATGCGGGGAAAGCGCCCTTCACCGCGTGTTACGCGGGGAAAGCGCCCTTCGCCGCGTGTTACGCGGGGAAAGTCCCCTTCGCCGAGCTCGTCCAACCGCCCGGATTGAGCGGCTGGACACCGCCGGTCAGCCGTTGACTTCGGCGATCAGGCTCTTGGGCCGCAGGTCGGTCCAGTTCTCCTCGACATAGGCGAGGCATTCCTGGCGCGAGGCCTCGCCGTGGACGCGGGTCCAGCCGGCGGGCACCTCGGCGAACGTCGGCCAGAGCGAGTGCTGGCCCTCGTCGTTCACCAGCACGAAAAAGGAACCGTCTTCGTTGTCAAAGGGGTTGCTCATGATCGCTTTTCCTTTCACGCGCCCGGCCGCGGCCGGAGCTTCTCGGCGACGATGGATCCAATCTGGACCAACGCCGCGGGTTGCACCATGTCGTAATGGTTGGTCGGGATCTCGTGGTGTTCGATCGTTCCGCTGGTGAAGTCCTTCCAGCCGGCGACGGCCTCCGACACCGGCAGGTGGGCGGGCCGGTCCTCCGAGGCGACGAACAGCAGGATGTCGCCGTTGAACGGCGAGGCCGTGTGCTGCGGCCCCACCTTCCAGAGGTTCTTCATGACCGCTTCCAGCCGTTCCCGGGCACCGGGGCCCTGGACCATGCCGCCCGCCAGCTCCAGATCCTGCTGTTTCCGCTTCTGGAGGCCGTCTTCGTCGCGCGCCGCCTCTTCGGTCACCGTGCCGGTCGCGTTCCGTCCCATGTAGACGGGGTAGGCGTCGAGCAGCGCGAGCAGGCCGAGTTCTTCCCCGTCGGCTTCGAGCATCGCGGCCATCGCCTGCGCGATCCGGCCGCCGAGCGACCAGCCGAGCAGGTGATACGGCCCGGTCGGCTGCACGGCGCGGATATGCGCGAGGTAGTCGGCCGCCATCTCTTCGACGCTCTCGGGCAGCCGTTCGGTCCGCGCTAGACCGCGGGCCTGCACGCCGTATACCGGCTGGTTCGCGGGAAGATGCCGCAGCAGCGGCCCGTAGTTCCAGCTCAGCCCCCCGCTCGCGTGCACGCAGAACAGCGGCGGGCGGTCGCCGCCGGCCTGCAGCGGCAACAGGATCTCGTAGTCGCCCGTCTTCACCGAGGTGCTCGTGCGCTTCCGCTCCCCCACCACGATCAGGGTCTTGGCCGGGGTCTTGCGGGCGAGCAGGCCGGTGTTCAGCATCCGGTGTCCCGGCTCGCCGAACGGGCAGGGCTCACCCGTCTTGCCCTCGTCCACCGCCGGTCCGGTGACGTAGAGGTCGCCGACGACGCCAGGCGCGACGGGCCGCTTCTGGCCGTCGAGCACCAGCGCGCCGACCGGGCCCAGCTCCGCGACGACCGAAGGCACCTCGCCCGCCCACCGCGCCGGCGCGATCGCCGGACGGCCGCGTTCGGTCTCGTCGAGGAAGAGGTCCAGCTCGCTGATCCGCCGCTGGGGATCCTCCGCGACCTGCTCCAGGACGTGGACCAGCCGCCGTGCCACCGATTCGGCCGTGGCCTCGTCGAAAAGGTCCGCGGCATAACGAAGAGTGCCTTCGAGACCGTCCTCGTTGTCGTCCTCGTCGAGGCGCTCGGTGAGCTTGAACGCGAGATCCAGTTCCGTGGCCTCGACGCCGCCGGGTTCGACGCTGGTGCGCAGGGCGGGCAGTTCCGCCGCGTCCCACGCGCCGATGTCCTCCTCGTCGACCTCCAGCCCCACCTGGAACACGGGGTGGCGGGACAGCGAGGCGGGCAGGTCCAGCAGGTCGACGATCCGCTCGAACGGCACGTCCAGCTGCTGGCGCGCACCCCGCACTGCCTCCTGCACCCGCGTGACGACCTCGAGGAAGGTCGGGTCGCCGGAGAGATCCGTACGCAGGGCCAGCGGCCGGGCGAACGGACCGATCAACGGCTCGAGGTCGATGAGGTCCTCGTCCCGCGCCAGCTTCGTCCCGATCACCAGGTCTTCGCCCGCGCCGGATTTGCTCAGCAGCATCGCGAGCCCGGCGTGCACGACGTGGATCGTTTCCGCGCCGAGCCGTTCCACCGCTTCGGTCAGCCGTTCGTACGGTTCGGCGCCGAGCCGCAGCGCGACCGTGCCCGCCCGCCGCGACGGGACGGCCGGACGCGGACGGTCGAACGGGAGCACCGTCTCCCCTTCGATCCCGGTCAGGGTGTCCCGCCAGAAGACGACCTGTTCGTTGATCAGGCTGCCCGGTTCGTCCTCGTCCGCGAGGAGCCGCTGCTCCCAGATCGCGTAGTCGGCGAACTGCAGCGCCAGCGGCGCGCGCTCGGGAACGCGGCCCGAACGCCGTGCGCCGTACGCGGCCGATAGATCGCGGAAGAACACGTCGAGCGAGTCGTCGTCGGCGAGGATGCGGTGCAGCCGCAGATGCAGCACGTGCTCCTTTTCCCCCAGCGCGAACAGATCGCAGCGCCACGGCACCTCACGAGTGAGGTCGAAGACCGACGCGCGCAGCCCGGCGAGCAGTCCGGGAAGCTCCTCCTCGTTGGCGGGCACCGGGGTCAGCTCGATGGGCGCGGGCTCGTGGACGAGTTGCCGGACGTTCTGCGCGTCTCCCGGGAACGTCGTGCGAAGCACCTCGTGCCGGGTCGCGACGTCGCCGAGCGCGGCCGCCAGCGCGGCCACGTCGAGCCTGCCGCGCAGGCGCAGCGCGACCGAGATCTGCAGTCCGGCGGTCTCCTCACCGGGGTTGGCCAGCAGCCAGGCGCGGAGCTGCCGCGCGGTGAGCGGAACCCGCTCGGGCCGCTCGGCCGGTTCCAGCGCGGGACGGGACTTCGCGGCGAGGGCCCTGGCGACACCGGCGGGCGTCGGCGAGGAGAACAGCTGCCGGATGGGCAGATCCACGCCGATCACCTCGCGGATCCGCGCGATGAGCCGCATCGCCAGCGCCGAGCTGCCGCCGAGGTCGTGGAAGGCGTCGTCGACACCCACGTTGTCGACGCCGAGGATCTCCGAGAACAGCTCGCAGAGCACCTTCTCGGATTCGCTCTCCGGCGCCTTCTCCGACGCGCGGCCCGCGAGATCCGGGGCGGGCAGCGCCCGGCGGTCGACCTTTCCGTTGGGCGTGACGGGCAGCCCGGGCAGCGCGACGACCGCCATCGGGACCATGTACGCGGGCAGCACCAAACCCATCTGGCGCTTGATCTCCTCCGGGCCCGCGTCGCCACCGTCGGAGACGAAGTACCCGACCAGCCGCTTCTCCCCCGGCTGGTCCTCACGCGCCATGACGACGGCCTCGACCACGCCCGGCTGGGCCGCCAGCACGGATTCGACCTCGCCCAGTTCGACGCGGTAGCCGCGGATCTTCACCTGGTCGTCGGCGCGTTCGAGGAACACGACCTCGCCGTCGCGGGTCCAGCGCGCCAGGTCGCCGGTGCGGTACATGCGCTCGCCCGGGACGAACGGGCACGCCACGAAGCGCTCGGAAGTGAGGCCCGGGCTGTCGAGGTATCCACGTGCCAGGCCCGTTCCCGCGATGTACAGCTCACCCGCCACACCCGGCGCGACCGGCCGCAGGAACGCGTCGAGGATGTAGATCCGCCGGTTCGTCATGGGGTGACCGATGGGCAGTTCCCGGCCGACGACGTCGCCGGGTTCGATCGGGAGCCACGTCGCGCACAGGGTGGTCTCGGTCGGCCCGTAGGTGTTGCGCACCCGGAGATTCGGCTGGGCCCGGCGCAGGTTCTCCACGGACTGCGCGGGAACGATGTCACCGCCGGTGCCGATTTCGACCAGGCCCTCGAAGCATTCCGGCGACGTCTCCGCGAGCGCGCGGAAGGTACCGGCGGTGAGGTGCACGTAGTTCGCGCCGCGCGCGACGGCCTGCCGCACCCCGGCCGCGTCGAGCACGCCGGGCTCGGTGAGCAGGACACGCGCACCCGTCGAGAGCGGCACCCACATCGCGTACAGCGAGGGGTCGAAGACGTGCGTCGCGTGCATGAGGACGCCGTCGCCGGGGCCGATCTGCCAGCCCTGGTCGCCGGCCAGACCCGCCACGCCGCCGTGCGGGATCCCCACGCCCTTGGGCAGGCCGGTGGAGCCGGAGGTGTACATGACGTACGCCAGATCGTGCGCGCTCGGCCGGAATTCCCGTGCCGTGGCTGCGGAAGCGTCGATGGCGGCCCGCGTTTCCGGTGCGTCGAGGACGATCGTGTCCTTCGGCACGACGCCACTGGTGGCCTGCGTGCACACCACGACCGAGACCGCGGAGTCGTCGAGGATGAACGCGATCCGCTCGGCCGGGTACTCGACGTCCACCGGGACGTAGGCGGCGCCCGCCTTCCAGATCGCCAGGAACGCGATGAGCAGCTCCGGCGACCGTTCCATCGCCACGCCGACGCGGTCTCCGCGGGCGACCCCACGGGAGGCGAGGTACCCGGCCAGCCGGTTCGAGGCCTGGTCGACGGCGGCGTAGGTCAGGTCCGCGCCCGCGGCATCGGTGATCGCCACCGCCTCGGGCTTCTCGGCCACCCGCCTCGCGAACAGTTCGACGACGGATTCTCCGGGAACCGGGCCCTCGGTCGCGTTGAATTCGTCCACCACCAAGGCGCGTTCGGTCTCGCTCAGCAGCGTCAACCGGCCGACGAGGACGTCGGGTTCGGTGACCAGCCGCTCCAGCACGCGGGCGAGCGCGCCGACGACCGATCCGGCGACCTTTTCGTCGAACAGGCCGCGGTCGTAGTCGAGGATGAGCGGCATCTGCTCACCGGGGCCGGTGACCAGGGTGAAGGGGTAGTGCGACGAGTTGCGTCCCCGCTTGACCGGGCGCAGCGTCAGGCCGTCGTGTGCCTGGCCGAGGCCCTTGCGGGGGAAGTTCTCGTAGATGACGAGCGTGTCGAACACCGCGCCGGGGCCGACGACGGCCTGCACGTCCTGGAGGCCGAGGTGCTGGTGGGCCATGAGGGCGGACTGGTCGCGCTGCAGTTCGGCGAACAGGTCGACCGCGCGCCGGGCGCCGTCGAGCCGGACCCGCACCGGCAGAGTGTTGAGCAGCTGGCCGACCATCGATTCGACCCCCGCCAATTCGGCGGGACGACCCGAAGCGGTCGCGCCGAACACCACGTCGGTCCGGCCGGCGAGCTGCGACAGCACAACGGCCCACGCGCCCTGCACGACGGTGTTCAGCGTGAGGTCGTGGCTCCGCGCCAGATTCGCCAGCCCGTCGGTGAGTTCCGTGGACAGCTCGACGATCGCCGTGTCGATCTCCGGTACCCGGCCGGGATCCGCGGGCGCCACCGCGGTCGGCGTGTCCAGTCCGGCGAACTCCTCACGCCAGGCCGCACGGGCGATTTCCTTGTCCTGCTTGCCGAGCCAGGCGAGATAGTCCCGATAGGACACTGTGGGCGGCAGCCCCGACGCGTCCCCGCCCGCGGCGTAGATCGCGGCGAGTTCGCGGTGGATGATCGGCATCGACCAGCCGTCGGTCAGTACGTGGTGCAGCGTGTGCACGAGCCGGTGGCGGTCCGGGCCGAGCCGGATCAGGTGCAGTTTCATCAGCGGTGCCACCTCGATGCGGAGCCGCTCGGCGAGCTCGTCGGCGGCCAGCCGGTCGACCTCGCTGTCGAGGATCTCCTCCGGCAGCCCGGTGAGATCCGTTTCGCGCCAAGGGATCTGCGCGTCACGGGTGATGACCTGCACCATCTGCGCGCCGCTGACGTAACGGAAACAGGCCCGCAGCGCGGCGTGCCGATCGACGAGCGCCTGCCACGACGCCCGCAGCAGCGCGGCGTCGAGCGGGCCGTCGATGCCGTAGACGGTCTGCACGGTGTAGGTGTCGGGCCCCTCGTCGTCGAGGGCGGTGTGATAGAGCATTCCCTCCTGCAGCGGGGAAAGAGGCCAGACGTCCTCCACGCTGGAACGCGGTTTCGCGCGAGTGTCGTCAACGGTCACGATCTGCTCCTTGGTGAGTGGGTGAACTCGCGTGCTCGGGGGCGTATCTCGCGTGATCGGAGACGTATATGCGAGTTACGCCTCCAAGCACGCGAGTGCGGTGTCTGATCACGAGAACCCGGCCTCGAGTTGGTCCAGCTGGTCGGCGGAAAGGGCGACGAGCGAGCCACCGGCGGGTTCCGGTTCCGGAGTGGCCTCGCCCTCGGGCGGGATCTCCTTGACGAGCGTCGCCAGCCGTTCCGGTGTCTTCTCTTCGAACACCTGCCACGGGCTCAGTTCCAGCCCTTCGCGGCGGGCGCGGGCCGACAGCTGCATCGAGATGATCGAGTCGCCGCCGAGTTCGAAGAAGCTGTCGTCCGGCCCGACCTGCTCCAGGCCGAGCACCTCCGCGAACAGCTCGCACAGCTTCGCCTCCATGGCCGTGCGCGGGTCGCGGCCGGAGGACATACCGGAGAAGTCGGGTGCCTGGAGCGCCCGGTGGTCGAGTTTGCCGTTCGGGGTGAGCGGCATCTTCTCCAGCGCCACGAACGCCGCGGGCATCATGTACTCCGGCAGCCGGGCGGCCGCCATCTCGCGCAGCACCGACGTGATCGAAACATCGGCCTCGTCCGCGGGCACGACGTAGGCCACCAGCCGTTTGTCGCCCGGCCCGTCCCGGTGCACGGCGACCGCGACCTGGGCGACGCCCGGATGTCCGGCCAGCACGTTCTCGATCTCCGCGGGTTCGACCCGGTAGCCGCGCACCTTGACCTGCGCGTCGACCCGGCCGACGAAGATCAGCTCGCCGTCGGGATCCCAGCGGAACCGGTCGCCGGAGCGGTACATACGCTCGCCCGGCGTGAACGGGTCGGCGACGAACCGTTCCGACGTCAGTCCCGGCCGTCCGAGATACCCGCGGGCGAGTCCCGCTCCCGCGATGTACAGCTCGCCCGCCACCCCCGGCGGCACCGGCTGCAGGTACGCGTCGAGGATGTAGTGCTTCACGTTCCGGATCGGGCCGCCGAGCGGGACGACCTCGTGTCCCGGCGACAACGGGGCGCTCATGGTCGAGCAGATCGTCGTCTCGGTCGGGCCGTAGGCGTTGATGAACCGGCGCCCCGGCGACCAGCGGTCGACCAGTGCCGGCGTGCACACCTCGCCGCCGGTCAGCACGCCGCGCAGCGTGTCCGGCAGGTCTTCCTCGACCGCCAGCACACTCGGCGACACCGTGAGATGGGTGATCCCCCACTGCCGCAGCGCGTCGCCGAGGGTCACCCGCGGCGGCATGCTCTCCGCGTCGGCCAGCACGAGGGTCGCACCGGCCAGCAAGGACATGTACAGCTCGGAGACGATGGCGTCGAAACCGATCGCGGACAACTGCAGGACCCGCGAGGACGCCGTCACACCAAGGCGTTCGATATGCGCGGTCGCCAGGTTCCCCAGCCCGGAGTGAGTGACCTGGACGCCCTTCGGCACCCCTGTCGACCCGGACGTGTAGATCACGTACGCCGCGTCGGTCGTCTTCACCGACGGCAGCACGACCGATGGAACCGCGGCGGGAAGTTCGTCCAGCAGCAGGATTTCGCCGTCGAACGTCTCCGGAACGACCGCCCGGGTAGCCGAAGTGCAGACCAGCACCTGCGGCGCCGAACTGGTCAGCATCAGCCCGATCCGCTCGGCCGGATAGTCCGGGTCGACCGGGACGAACGCCCCGCCGGCGAACGTCACGCCCATCATGGTCACTACGAGTTCGGCCGACCGTTCGACCAGCACCCCGACCCGGGCCTCCCGCCGGACACCCAGCCCGACAAGCAGTCGCGCCAGCGTCTCGACCTCGCCGAGCAGTTCGCCGTAGCGCAGGGTCCGCTTCGCGTCCTCGATCGCCACCGCGTCGCGCGACCGCTCCACCTGACGGCGGAACAACACCGGCAGCGCCTCGGCCTCGAACGGCACCTCGGTCCGGTTCCACTCCTCGATCACCAGACGGCGCTGCTCGGGTCCGATCAGGGCGACCCGCCCGACCGGGATCCGCGGCTCGGTCACCACCTGGTCGAGCGCCCGGATGATCGAAGCGACGATCTCCTCGATCCGCGTCCGGTCGAAAACGTCCGGCCGGTAGATGACCTCGCCGTGCACGCCGCCGCCTTCGGAAGCGCGGATCGACAACGGATAGTGCCCGGTGTCGTCCGGGATCCCCGCCGGGCGCAGGGCGAGGACGTCGGGATCGTCGGACGGCGGGGGCGGCGGCGGGTAGTTCTCGAACACCACGATCGTGTCGAAGGCCGCGCCGGGACCGGCGAGCTGGTTGATCTCGGTCAGCCCGACGTGCTGGTGCGGCATCAGCGCGACCTGACGTTCCTGCAGATCCGCCAGCATCTCCAGGAACGGCTGGGCGCCGGTGAGCCGCGCCCGGACCGGCAGCATGTTCATGAACAGGCCGACCGCGGATTCGACCCCGGGAATCTCGACCGGCCGACCGGCCACCGTGGTCCCGAAGACGACGTCGTCGCGTCCGGTCAGCCTGGCCAGCAGAAGCGCCCACACACCTTGGAAAAGCGTGTTCGTCGTGACGCCGTGCCGTCGGGTGAACTCCATCAGGCGGCCGCTGAGGTCGTCGTCGAGTTCGAAGCGGACGCGGTCCGGCTCGATGGGCACGGCGATTGTGTCCGGCGGCACCACGTGGGTCGCCTCGTCGAGCCCGGCGAGCTCGGTCCGCCACGCTTCCTTGGCCGCCGCCTTGTCCTGACGGGAAAGCCAGGCGAGGTACTCCCGGTACGACGTCGGCGTGGGCAGCTGCCGGTCATCTTCGTACGCTGCCATCACCTCGCCGAGGAAGACCGGAAGCGACCAGCCGTCGGCCGAGATGTGGTGCGACCGGAGCACCAGCCGGTGCCTGCGCTCGCCGAACCGCACCAGATGCAGGTGCAGCAGCGGCGCCTTCGCCAGGTCGAACCGCTCGGCGTGCGATGCCGCCGCGAGCCGCTCGAATTCCGCCAGCGCCTCGTCCTCGGGCAGATGCGACAGGTCGGTTTCCTGCCACGGCACCGGAACATCGCGGACTACGGCCTGGACGGCGGTACCTGAGCCGAGGCGGTGGAAACCCGCCCGCAGCGCGGGATGCCGGTCGAGCAGGGTCTGCCACGCCGCGCGGAACCGGGTGACGTCCAGCGGCCCGTCGAGGATGATGTCGCGGATACCGGCGTAGACGTCCGGCCCGCGCTCGTCGACCGCGTGGAACAGCAACCCTTCCTGCAGCGGGGAAAGCGGCCAGATGTCGTCCAGGCTCGGCACGAGCGCCTCGACGTCCGTCACTTCCTGCTGCGTCAGCGAAATCAGCGGGAAGTCCGACGGCGTGTGCCCGCCCGCGCCGCCCTCGGTGTGGAGGGCGAGCCCGGTCAGCATGTCCAGCCACGCCTGGCCGAGCGCCTCCGCGTCAGCCTCCGTGAGCAGGCGTTCCGCCCAGGTCAGAGTCAGCGTGAACTCCCCGTCGAGCACGACCGCGTCGATCTCGACGGCGTGCCGCAGCGGCAGGTCGTCCTCCGCCGTGCCGCCGATGGTCCCGGCCAGCTGCCAGGGTTCCGCGTCGCCTTCGGGCCGGGCCGAGAACCGCCCGAGGTAGTTGAAGCCGATCTCCGGCGACGGCAGCGCCGCCAGCACCTTCCCCGTCTCCGCGTCGAGATACCGCAGCATCCCGTAGCCGAGCCCGCCGTCGGGCACCGCTCGCACGTTTTCCTTGACCTGCTTCAGCAACCGGCCGGGCGTGTCCGCCCCGGAGGTGTCCAACCTCAGCGGATGGACATCGGTGAACCAGCCGAGCGTCCGCGACAGGTCCATCCCGTCGAGCGGCTGACGGCCGTGACCTTCCACGTCCACCACGACGGCGGTGCCGCCACGCCACCGGGTGACCGCGCCGGCGAGGGTCGCCAGCAGTACCTCGTGGACGCCGCAGTGGAAGGCCGTGGTGGTCTTCTCGACGAGCACGCTCGCGCGATCCCTCGGCAGGGTCCACGACTTCCGTCCCGAAGTCGCGATGGTGTCGCGCCGAGGATCGAGTTCGCCGACCCGAGCCTGCGCGCCGTCGAGGATTTCCGTCCACAACTCCAGTTCGCCGGTCCGCGACGCCGCCTGATCGGCCAGCGTCCGCGCCCAGCGCCGGAACGAAACGGGCGGTGGGTCGAGCACCGGTTCCTCGCACGCCGCTTGCAGATCGGCCAGCAGGACACGCCACGACACCACGTCGACCGCGAGGTGATGAGCGGCCACCACGAGCCGTCCCTCGGAGCCGGCATCCACCCAAACGGCCTGGAGCATCACGCCCGCGACGGGGTCAAGCCGTCCGGCGGCCTCGTGCGCGTGGCGCTCCGCGATTTCGTCGAGGTCACCGGCTCCGGCCTCGACCCGCTGGAGCAGCGCCGCCGCGTCGACGGATCCGCGTTCGGCCACGACCAGGCGGGAATCGATCACCTGGCTCCGCAGCAGGTCGTGGGTGTCGATCACCGCACGCAGACCGGCCGTCAGCACCTCGAGAGAAAGGTCGCCGGGCACGCCCGCCGTCACCCACTGCGCCAGTGCGCCCCGCGACATCGCGCCGGGATCGCGTTCGAGCAGCGCCCGCACGACCGGCGTCCACGGCACCTCGCCGACACCGTCGACGACCTCGGCCTGGTGCACGCCGCGCTCGGCGACCGCCGCGATCCCCGCGGGGGTCTTCTGCTCGAAGACCTGCTTGGCACCGAAGACGAAATCCTCGCGCCGGGCTCGGGCGGCCAACCGCATCGAGAGGATCGAGTCGCCGCCCAGTTCGAAGAAGCTGTCGTCCGCGCCGACCCGGTCCAGGCCGAGGATTTCGGCGAAGAGATCGGTCATGACGCGTTCGGCCTCGGTCCGCGGTTCGCGGCCTGCCGGTTTCCCGGCGAAGGCGGGGGTGGGCAGGGCGGCGCGGTCGATCTTTCCGTTGAGGGTCAACGGGAAGGTGTCCAGCACCAGTACCACCGCGGGCACCATGAACTCCGGCAGCCGCTCCGCGAGCCGAGTGCGGATCGCTTCGGATTCCAGTCCCGGTTCCGCGGTCACGTAGGCGATCAGCCGTTTCTCGCCGGGACGTTCCTCCCGTGCCACCACGACCGCCTGCGCGACATCGGGCAGCGCGGTCAGCGCCGCCTCGATCTCCCCCGGTTCGACGCGGTAGCCGCGGATCTTCACCTGGGAGTCGGCCCGGCCGCCGAACAGCAGCTCGCCGTCCTCGGTCCAACGCGCGAGATCGCCCGTGCGATACATGCGCTCGCCGGCGGCGAACGGGTTCGCGACGAAACGCTGGGCCGTCGCGGTCGGAGCGCCCAGATAACCGTCTGCCAGACCGGCACCGGCGAGGTACAACTCGCCGGTCACGCCCGGTGCCACCGGCTGAAGGAACGCGTCGAGCACGTACGCCTGCCGTCCGGCCAGCGGTCCGCCGATCGGCAGGACGTCACCCGTCTCGGCACCCGGTTCGAGGACGAGCCAGGTGGCGCAGAGAGTGATCTCGGTGGGCCCGTAGAGCTGCCGGAACCGGACGTCCGGGCAAGCGTGGCGCATCCGTTCGACGGAGGCGAGCGGCACCGCGTCGCCGCCGGTCAGGATCTCCCGCAGCCCGGTGAAGGATTCCGGCGCTTCCTCGGCCACCACGCGGAAAGTCCCGGCGGTCAGGTGGATGGTGGTGACACCGCGTTCGACCGCTTCCCGCACCCGCTGCGCGTCGACCGCGCCCGGTTCCGCGACCACGACGGCGGCCCCGCTCACCAGCGGCACCCAGATCTCGACCAGCGACGCGTCGAACGCGTGGGAAGCGTGCAGCAGCACGCGATCTCCGGGCCCCTGCGACCAGCCCGGGTCACCCGCGAGCGCCGCGACACTGCCGTGCGGCACCGAGACACCCTTCGGCACGCCGGTCGATCCCGACGTGTACATCACGTAAGCCGTGTCGTGCGCGCCGACGGTGACCGGCGGCGCCGCGTGCTCCGTCGCGCCCATGACCACCGGCTCGACGCCGTCCGGCACCGAATCACGGCTAGCCGCCACGCAGATCGCCAGCGCCGCACCGGAATCGGCCAGCATCCGCTCGATCCGCTCGGCGGGGTAGTCCACGCTCACCGGAACCTGCGCCGCACCGGCCTTCCAGACCGCGAGCAGCGCGACGATCAGATCCGCGCCGCGTTCCATCACGACGCCGACGCGGTCACCGCGCCGCACCCCGCGTGCGGCCAGATACCCGGCCAGCCCATCGGATTCACGGTCGAGTTCGGCGTAGGACAGCGTGCGATCCCCGTCGACGACCGCCACCGCTTCGGGGGATTCCGCGGCCCGCCGCCGGAACAGCTCCGGCACCGTGACACCCGTCGTCGCCTCGCCTGTCGCGTTCCACCGCTCCACCACGGACACGCGTGCCGGTTCGCTGGTCACACCGAGGCGGCCCACGGGAAGCGAGGCCTCCGCCGACACGCGCTCCAGCACCCGAACGACCTGCCTGGCGACCTCTGCCGCGGTCCCGGCGTCGATCCGGTCGGGCCGGTAGGCCACGCGGATCAGCAGGCTCTTGCCGGGCGAAACGCTCATGGTCAGCGGATAGCCGGTGCCGGTCCTGGTCTCGACGGCGCTGATCGCGACACCGCCGTCGTCGCCGAGACCGTCGGCGTCGTGCGGGTAGTTCTCGATCATCACGATGGTGTCGAAGACCGCGCCCGAACCCGCCGCGCGCTGCACCTGCGACAGCCCGAGGTACTGGTGCTCGGACAACGCGGACTGCCGGGCCTGGAGATCCTGGAGCATTTCCAGCACCGGCAGGTCCCCGTCGAGACGCACCCGGACCGGGATGGTGTTGATGAACATCCCCACCATCTGTTCCACGTCCGGCACGTCCGCGGGACGCCCGGAAACGACCGTCCCGAACACGACGTCCGTCCGGCTCGCCAGCCGCGACAGCACCAGCGCCCACGCGCCCTGCACGATCGTGCTCAGCGTCAGGCCGTGACCGCGGGCGAAACCGGTGAGTGCCCGCGTCGCCGCCTCGGACACCGATTCCGCGTGCTCACCCGGCACGACCATCGCCCTGTCCGCGTCGGCGTCCACCACGGTCGGCTCGTCGGAACCGGCGAGTTCGGCCCGCCACGCCGCCTGCGTCGCCTGCTCGTCCTGGCGGCTCAACCACGTCAGATAGTCCCGATAGGACGGTGTCTTCGACGGCGCCTGCCCGCCCGCGTAAGCGATCGACACCTCACCCAGGACGAGCGGCGTGGACCAGCCGTCGAGGAGGACGTGGTGCGACGTCAGCACGAACCGGTGCCGCACCGGGCTCAGCTTGATCAGCATCAGCCGGAGCAGCGGCGCCTTGGTCACGTCGAAGCGCTCCGCCTGGTCTTCGGCGAGCAGGCGTTCGATCTCCGCGGCCGCGTCCGCCTCCCCGACGTGCGACAGATCGACCGTGCGCCAAGGGATTTCCGCTTCGGCGGCGACGACCTGCACCGGCTCGCCGGAACCCAGCTGGTGGAAACCGGTCCGCAGCGTGTCGTGCCGGGCGACCACCTGGTTCCACGCGGCGCGCAGCCGCTCGGCGTCGAGCGGCCCGTCGAGGTCGAGGATCCGCTGGCTCTGGTAGACGTCGACGCCGTCGTCGGCGACGGCTCGCTCGAAGAGCATGCCTTCCTGCAGCGGCGAAAGCGGCCAGATGTCGGTCAGGCCCGGGGTCGCGGCTTCCAGCTCGGTCACGTCCTGCTGCGCCAGCTCGACGAGCGCGAAGTCGGACGGCGTGTGCCCACCGGCGTCGGCATCGGCGGCGAGCGCGGTCAACGTCGCCAGCCAGGCCTCGCCAAGGTGTTCCACCGTGGCGGGGTCGACGTCCCGGCCGTCGATGGCGAGCCCCAGCCGGGGTCCGTCCGGCGTGTCCTGCACCTCCGCGCCGACCTCCACGGGGTGGGCCAGGATCATGTCCGGGCCACCGCCGAGCGGTCCTTCGCCCGACGGCTGCCAAGCCCTGTCCTTGGCGGAAAGGCTTGTCCTGCCGAGGTAGTTGAAGCCGATCTGCGCGGGCGGCAGCTCCGCGAGCCTGGCGCCGGTGCCGGGGTTGAGGTAACGCAGCAGCCCGTAGCCGAGCCCGTCACCGGGAACCGCGCGGATCTGTTCCTTGGCGGTCTTCAGCAGGTCCCCCGCCGAGACGTCGAAGCGGACCGGGTGCACGCTGGTGAACCAGCCCACGGTGCGCAGCAGGTCTTCGCCGTCGGCGGCCTCGCGGCCGTGGCCTTCGACGTCCACGAGCACCGCGCCGCCGGCTCCGCGCAGCGCGCCCGCGAGACCCGCCAGCAAGACGTCCTGGATCCCGCAGTGGAAGGCGCCCGGCAGCCGGGTCAGCAGGTCGTTCGCCGCGTCGCCGGACACCGTCGCGGACCACGAGTGCGTCTTGCCCGGGCTCGGTTCCACGGCCGGTTCGGCGCCGTCGAGGAGGGCGATCCAGCGTTCGGTTTCGGCCACGGTGCGCTCGTCGCGCGCCTGCTCGGCCAGCCGCCGCGCCCACTGCCGGAAGGGCGTCGCCACGGGTTCGAGCGCCGCGCCTTCGTAGGCCGAGCGCAGATCGGGCAGCAGGATCCCCCACGAGACCGCGTCGACGGCCAGGTGATGCGCCACCAGCGCGAGCCGTCCCTCCCCGGTGTCAGGAGAGTCGATCCACACCACGCGCAGCATCGCCCCGGCCGCCGGGTCCAGCGTGGCCGTCGCCGTCCGGACCTCGCGTTCGGCGGCCTCGTCCAGGTTCTCCGCGACCACCCGTGTCACCAGGGCGGCCGCGTCGACCGCACCAGGCTCGGGCACGATCAGCCGTCCCGATTCCACCCGCGCCCGCAGCAGATCGTGCGTGTCCAGCAGCGCCTGCACGGCCTTGACCAGCTTGTTCTGGTCGAATTCGGCGGGGGTGACGATCACCCGTGCCTGCGCGAAGCCGGGGCGCACGGCGTTCTCGCCGAGGGCGAGCATCACCGGCGTCATCGGGATCTCGCCGACCCCTGACTCCACTGTGGACGGTGCTGCGGCCTCCTTGGCCAGTGCCGCCAGCCGCTCGGGCGTCCGGTGCTCGAACACCAGCCGCGGCGTCAGGGAGATCCCCTCCCGCCGGGCGCGGGCGGCCACCTGCATCGACGAGATCGAGTCGCCGCCCAGCTCGAAGAAGCTGTCTTCGACGCCGACCCGCTCCAGCCCCAGGACGTCCGCGAATACTCCACAAAGGACTCGCTCGTCCTCGGTCGCGGGTTCGCGGCCCGCCGCCTTCGAGGAGAAGTCCGGCTCGGGGAGCGTCTGCCGGTCCACCTTGCCGTTGACGGTCAGCGGAAGTTCGTCCAGCACCAGGATCGCGGCCGGGATCATGAACTCGGGCAGCGTCTCGGCGAGCCGGCCGCTCAGGCGTGCCGGGTCGAGGTCCTGCCCCGCTTCGGGAACGGCGTACCCGATCAGCTGCTCACCACGGGCGATCACCACGGCCTGGGCGACGCCGGGCAGGCGGCCGAGCGTGACCTCGATCTCCCCTGGTTCCACCCGGTAGCCGCGGATCTTCACCTGGTCGTCGGCGCGGCCGGCGAACGCCAGCGTGCCGTTCTCCGTCCAGGACGCGAGGTCCCCGGTGCGGTACATGCGCCCGCCGGGCACGAACGGATCCGCGACGAAGCGCTCGGCCGTCAGCGTCGAACGGCCCAGATAGCCTTGCGCCACACCGGCTCCGGCGACGTACAGCTCACCCGGCAGCCCCGCGGGTACGGGCCGCAGGAACGCGTCGAGCACGTAGACCCGCCGTCCCGCGAGCGGACGGCCGATCGGCAGCACCGATCCCATCTCGTCGCCGGGTTCGAGCACCCACCACGTCGCGCACAGCGTGGCCTCGGTGGGCCCGTAGAGATGCCGCACCCGTACGTCCGGGCAGGTCCGCCGCACCCGCTCGACCGCCGCCGGCGGCACCGCGTCACCACCGGTCAGCACCTCACGCAGCCCGGCGACCGACTCCGGCGCCTCCTCCGCCAGCACCCGGAAACTCCCGGCCGTCAGGTGGGCCGCCGTGACGCCGTCCGCCACGTAGCTCGCCAGAGCCTCGCCGTCCACCGCACCCGATCCGGCGAGCACCACCCGGGCGCCCGAGACCAGCGGCACCCACAGCTCGAACAGGGAGATGTCGAAAGCGTGCGAGGCGTGCATGAGCACCGCGTCGCCGGGGCCGACGTCCCAGCCCGGCTCGCCGACCAGCGCCGCGACGTTGCCGTGCGACACCGCGACACCCTTGGGCGTCCCTGTCGAGCCCGACGTGTACATCACGTACGCGACGTCGTCCGCCGTGGCGCCGATCGACAGCCGGGCGGCCTCCGCGACCGATCGCCGGGTCTCCGGATCGTCGAGGACGATCGGTTCGAGACCGCCGTCCAGGACGGCGTCCCGGTGCGCTTCGGTGCACACGACCGCCGACGGCTCCGCGTCCGCCAGCATGAACTTCACGCGTTCCGCCGGGTACGCGGGGTCCAGCGGGATGTACGCCGCGCCCGCCTTCCACACCGCGAGCAGGGTCGCGATCAGCTCGGGCGACCGGTCCATCACCACGGCGACCCGGTCACCGCGCCGAACGCCCTTGCCACTCAAGTAGCCCGCGAGCCGTTCGGCGCGCTCGGCCAGCTCGCCGTACGTCAGCGTTTCGTCGCCGGCGACGACGGCGATCGCGCTTTCGTCCTGACGCGAGAACAGATCCGGTGCCAGGACGTTCGGTTCGGCCTCGGCCGACACACCCCACCGGCCGACCGTTTCGCGCTCGGCCGCGGTGGTGACGTCGATGTCGGCGACGGTGAGGTCGCGCGACAGCTGGCGCAGCACGCCGGTGAACCGCTCGACGATGTTTCGCGCGGCGGCCTCGTCGAACAGGTCCGTGAGGTAGTCGAGTTTGACGAGCATCGACTCGCCGGGGACCGCGACCAGCGTCAGCGGGTAGTGGGCCGCCTCCTGGCCCTGGTTCACGCGAATACCGAAGGGCGCGGCGGACTCCGGCCCGCCGAGCTCACGCGGGAAGTTCTCGAAGACGATCATGGTGTCGAAGCTCGCGCCGGGTCCGGCCGCCTGCTGGATGTCCGCGAGCCCGACGAACTGGTCGGGGATGAGCGCCGACTGCCGCTTCTGCAACTCCGCCAGCATCTCGACGACCGGCGCCGAACCGCGCAGCCGCGCGCGCACCGGGACGGTGTTGAGGAACAGCCCCACCATCCCCTCGACGCCGGGAAGATCCGGCGGGCGCGCCGAAACGACCGCGCCGAACACGACGTCCGTGCGACCGGTCAGCTGCGCGAGCACCATCGCCCACGCGCCCTGCACGACGGTGTTCAGCGTCACTCCGTTGCCGCGGGCCAGGTCCTCCAGCGACCGGGTGAGCTCCGACGGCAGCTCGACCGTGACGCTCTCGGGAACGCCGGGCGCGCGTCCCGGATCGGCGGGCGCCACCAGAGTCTGCGCTTCGAGGTCACCGAGCTCGTTCGTCCAGGCCGCGAGCGCCTTCGTCTTGTCCTGACGGCTCAGCCACGCGAGATATTCGCGGTACGGCGTCACTTCCGGCAGCTCCGCCGCCGCGTACAGCGCCGACAGCTCGTCGAACACGATGGGCAGCGACCAGGCGTCCATGATCGCGTGATGGCAGGTGACCACCAGACGGTGGCTGTCGTCGCCGAGCCGGATCAACGTCAGCCGCAGCAGCGGCGCCGTCGCGAGGTCGAACCGTTTCGTCCGGTCCTCCTCGGCCAGCTCGTGCACGGCCGCTTCGGGGTTTTCGAGATGGGACAAGTCGATCTCGCGCCAAGGCAGTTCCACCTGCCGGGCGATGATCTGCACCGTCTCGCCGGTTTTGCGCTGCCGGAAGCAGGCCCGCAGCGACGCGTGCCGCGCCAGCAACGCCTCCCACGCCGCGCGCAGCCTCGCCGCGTCCACGGGCCCGTCGAGCTCCAGGACCCAGTGTCCAATGTAGACGTCGAGCCCTTCGCCGTCGTAGACCGCGTGGAAGACCAGCCCTGCCTGCAACGGCGACAGCGGCCAGATGTCCTCGATCCGCGACTGAGCCATCAATTTCTCCCTCGATCAGCGAAGTTCTTCGGCGAATCCCGTCCTGCGCGAAGTCGAGGCGCCGACGTCGAATGCGGCATGTCCCCCCACCGAATCGTCGCCCGAAGGGCCGAACCGGACAACATGTCCAACGGCCCCCGTTTTCCCCTGCGGTGAAAGGGAAGTGCCCGGTTCGGCATGAGCGAGGGTGAAGGGGACTTTCCCCGCGTCCGATGCGGTGAAAGTCCCCTTCACGCCAGCTCACCTCAGGCCCCGGGTGTCGCGAAAGCCACTTTCGCGACGTCTGATGTCCCGAAAGTGGCTTTCGCGACATCCCCCACCGCCACCGGAAAGCGAAAAGGGGTCGTGAGTGGTTAGGACGGTTAGAACCGTCCTAAC